>CALVWM010000027.1 GCA_944367185.1 uncultured Clostridia bacterium
TGACGCGATCGGCGCAGTCGCGCAGCGATCGCTTTTCCGTCGCTTCGCTCCTCACGAACGCGTCTCCCCTGCCAAAGGCGTCTGCAATTTTCGCAGGCGGTTTTTTCTTTGATTCTCACATGCAGAGGCATTCGCCTCGGTCAGAAGGCTTCTTTCAAATAATCCCTCAACCTCATTTGCACCGCTTCGGGTGCGCCGGATCAATGTATCGACCAATTTGGGGAAGCCCCGTCCATCGCCGATCATTGTCCGATCAAACAAGACACAGTAATTCGCCGTTACAGATTACAGACATTATACCACAGGGCAAAGGAAAAATCAATTTCACAACTTGCTATGCCACGTATTATGAAAAAAATCAATGCAACATGCCATAACAAGGTCTCATGGCAAAGCAAGGCGACACGGCACGTCGTCTGCACACTGACGCCATTCTCTCCGAAGTTCCGTCATGCGCCGCAGAAGCGCATCGCTCTGACAAGAGATACTACTATCTTTTTATATGCAGATTCGCTTCAATCGGAGTTTGTGTGAACGAAAAATATTCTCGACAGCATTTTAATGATTTTGAAAGAAAAACGGAGCCAAAGCTCCGTTTTCCTTCTGGTGCGGACGAAGGGACTTGAACCCCCATGGTCTCCCACAGGAACCTGAAACCTGCGCGTCTGCCAATTTCGCCACGTCCGCTTAATTCAGCTCTGCTACGCCGAAAAGATTTCTTTTTTCAGCGCTCCGCCCGTTGCATCAAGATCAAACACATGTCCGCTGCCGATCGTTCTGACAGGGCTCCCGTCAATAAACTCAAGCGCGGCTGCGTTCTCAATGCCCCAAGCGCGAAATCTATTATACAACACTATTTCGTCAAAGTCAAGCATTCTTTCGTCGTAATGCGGAGAAATTTTTCCATTTATCCAACCAAGTCCGGGATACATGGCATATTCTCCTTCGATGACGGAGTCAGAGTACATTTCTTCAAACCAGCAGATCGCACCTGCCGAAAGCCCAACTAAAATGACGCCGCGCTCATACGCTTCACGGATATAGTTCAGCAACCCGGAGCTTTTCCAATGCTCGATCATAAAGACGGTATCTCCACCGCCCACATAGATGAAGTTCGCATGATCGAATTTTGCCTTCATCTTTTCAGGATCGAAAGACTGACGCGTTGAGAGAGCAACGTCTGTCTTGATATCAAACAGTCCCGTATATATCTTGTGAAAAGAATTATAGTACGGCATACAGTCATGGCTGGCTGTGGGAACAAACAGCCCGCATGCACGCGCCTCTCCTGCCGCCTCTTTTGCCAGATGAGCAATATACTCATCGATCGGAATGGTATCGCGGTTCTTGATCTCTCCCCCGCCGATACAAATCAGACGCTTCATTTGTCCTCCCCCGTCGCCGCAGCTTCATCTGCCGCAGAAATCCCCGCCGTCTTGTCGACGGGAAGGGAAAAGATGATCCCGCCCGCCTGCGTCTTTAAGCCAACGGTATCAAAGAGCGCCTGCATGATCGCCATTTTCGCCTCGCGTTTGGTAAGGATGAGCAGGATGTCGCGCTCCTGAAGAAGCGACACGCCGATGAACTGTTCGGCTTTGGCGTTGTCCAGGGAAAGGGCATGAATGATCGTTCCGCCCGCAGCTCCGACGCTGCGAGCCGCCTCCATTGCCTCGTCCGCAAATCCCGCCGCGAGCGCAGCAACGATCAGGTCATATTGTCTTGTCTCATTCGTCATGATCTTACTCCCGTCCACCGTTTTTTCCGAAGCCGCCCCCGTGAGCCCGTTTGCGACGATCTCTGAGATCCCGGTCAATGGAATGGTAAAAGAGATACCGCGCCCGACCAGATAGAGCGAGATCCGCGTACGGATCTCCCGCATGATGAGGACTTCATCGCTCTCAGGGATCAGAGAAAGAGCGATCGTCTTTTCCGTCTCGCCGATGCCGAGATAATCGAGCACCTGCGAATGCGCCGTGCCGGTACCTGCAAACGCGACCGTAAGCGAAACGGAACATTCGTCGATCACGTCTTTGAGGCGTTCGATGTCATTCTTGTTGACAATACTTACAAGCAGTTTGACGCGGTTCGGCAGCTTATTCCCCTGCCGGATGCCGAGCATGTTGGCAATGGGTTTGTTTGCCAGCAGATCCGTGATCGGGTTGCCTGCACGGAGATTGTTTTTCTTTTCCATGATCTCAGCCATCTCAATACACCTCGTATTCCAGGATATTGTCTGCAACGGCCGAGAAGTTGCGTCTGATCCGGCTTGTTTTACGGCGGTAACAGATGCCGAGGATCTGGATAGAGATGAGCGGCGTGAGCGCGACAAACGCAACGCAGCCGAACGCCTGTGTCATGATCGCAGACGGATCGAGCACGCTACACGCTCCGATCGCAAGCGGAAGGACGAACGCAGAGACCATGGCGCCGCTTGCGACGCCGCCGGAGTCGAATGCAATGCCGGTGAACAGCGGTGGCGTAAAAAAGGTCAGCGCAAGCGCAATGATGTAGCCCGGGATGAGGATCCACATGATATTGATCCCGGTGAGAATGCGCGTCATGGCGAGCCCCAAGGAAATACAGACGCCGATGCACAGGCCTTTCATCATCGCAGAGGAACTGATCGCGCCGGCGCTCATGCGTTCGACCTGTTTGTTAAGGACATGCACGGCGGGCTCCGCCGCAACGACAAAATAGCCGATGATCATGCCGACGGGAATGAGTAACCAGCCCTCCCATAGAGAGGCAAGTCCCTGTCCGAGCGTTCTTCCTACGGGCATGAATCCGACGTTCGCGCCCGTCAGAAACAACGTGAGCCCGACAAAGGTGTACACAAAGCCGACAAAGATACGCACGAGCTGACGTTTCCGGAACGCTTTTGCGATGATCTGAAACAGAATGAAGAATACAAGAATGGGCGAAAGCGCAATGGCGACTTCCTCGGCATAGCTGCCCATCCCCTGCAAGTAGGTAAAGAACACCTCGCGCGTATCCGACACAAGGGTCAACGGCGACATGGTGTACTCCACATCATGAATGTCAAAGACGATCCCCAGCGTCAGCACCGTGATAATGGGACCGACGCTGGAAAGTGCGACAAGGCCAAAGGAGTCGTCCTTGCTCCCCTTCCCGCTGCGGATAGACGCAACGCCCACGCCGAGCGACATGATGAACGGAACAGTCATGGGCCCCGTTGTAACGCCGCCCGAGTCAAATGACACCGCCCAGAAGTCCGGAGACACAAAGATGCTCAGTACAAATGCCGCGAGATAGAATACGATGAGCAGATAGTGCAGCGGAACGTGCAGTACGATGCGAAGCATGCCGATCGTCAGGAAGATGCCGACGCCGACAGCGACCGTAAGAATGAGCAGATAATTTCCGAGTGGCGTCTTTTCCGCAACCGCAGGCACCTGCTCGGCGAGGATCTGCAGATCTGGTTCTGCGATCGTAACGATGATGCCGATGACAAACGACAGAAACGCGATCAGCCAGATCTTGCGCGAATGGGTCATCGTTGCGCCGATCTTTTCGCCGATGACGAGCATGGAAAGATCGGCGCCCAGCATAAAGCCGCCCAGTCCGACAATGAGCAGAAACACACCGATCAGGAACAGCACAAACGTCCCCGTCTCCAGCGGCACGAACGCCACGCAAAGCACGAGCACGATGAGCGCAATGGGCAGGATCGAGGTGAACGATTCGAGTAATTTGTCCTTAAAAGCCTTCAGCATTGTCTATTTCATATACTTTTTTTCGATCTCGCCGATCTTATCGATGCGGCGGATATGTTTCCCCTCCTCGGAGAAAGGCGTCTCCAAAAAGGTCCTGACGATCTCCAGCCCCATATTGACGCCGATCATGCCACCGCCCATGGCGAGCACGTTCGCATTGTTGTGAAGGCGCGTCATCTTCGCAGAGAGCGGTTCGGAACAGAGTGCGCAGCGCACGCCCCTGACCTTATTTGCCGCAATGGAGATGCCGATGCCCGTCGTGCAGACAACGATCCCGAAGTCACACGCACCCGAAGCAACCGCTTCCGCCGCTTTTACGCCGAAATCCGGATAGTCGCAGGAAGCGGCGCTGTCCGTGCCGTAATTAACGACCTCATAGCCATTCTCCGAGAGCCACTTGCAGACCGCCTCTTTGAGCGCAAGCCCGCCGTGATCGCATGCAATTGCAATTTTCATGATATTTCCCCCTATTTACATTATTTTTTGCTTGATTTTTGATTTTTGATTTCCAGCTTACGGATGAGCGCAGGCATACATTCGCGGATCGCGCGCAGCGTGACGCGATAGACGTCCGCACTCTGTCCGTACGGATCGGGTATGTCCCTGCCGGCAAGCTCATACATGCAGGTGACATTGGTCGCCCCGTCGAAGAGCTTCATCTGATCCCAAGTCATGCAGACGACGGCATATGCGTCGTCTACCATCTTCTGCGTCAGCCGCCGTGCCCGGAAGTCGGGCGAAAACGCAATCCCCGCTTCCGTCAGCACTTCTTTGCTGTTCTCCGACATCGGCGCTCCCGCCGTTGCGCGCAGCCCCGCAGACGATATCTTATACCAACGGATCTTTTGTTTTTTGAGCTCCTCTTTTAACACCGCCTCCGCCATTGGCGAGCGGCAGGTATTGCCCGCACAGACGAAGATGATCTTCTTGTATTTCATATGTCCCCCGTCAGACGTCCTTTTCCCTTATCTCAGAGCGCCCGAACGCGCGCAGCAGACGATTCTTTATGCCATCCATGACACCGCCGTCCTGCTTCGGTTCAATGCCGATGAGCAGCGTCGCACAGCGCTCGCCCGTGCGAAGGTGCGCATAGAGCCGCGCCGCCATCTCCCAGGGCGTCTCGCCAAGATCGAGTGCACGATACTCGGGATGTTCCGTCAAAAAGCTGTGTTCACAGAGAAAATACGGCGTTCCGCCCCTTCCCTGCTCCGTAAGATAGCACCGGATCGCCTGCTCCGCTTCTCTTGCGGTAAAAAAAGCGGTGCGGCAGGAGGGCGCATAGTGCTTGTACGCCATGCCAGGGCTTTTGGGCTTTTCCCCCTCGTGCGGGACATAGACCTCACACGCCCCCACTTCCGCCGCGATCATCTCCCTTGTCACCAGCCCGGCGCGCAGGATGGACGGGACGTCGCCCGTGCAATCCAGGACCGTACTTTCGATGCCGCCCGTACACGGACCTCCGTCAAGAATAAGCGGAATATCGCCGTCGAAGTCGTCCGCGACGTGCTGCGCCGTGACGGGCGAGACATGTTTGGAGCGGTTGGCGCTGGGCGCGGCGATCGGGATATCCACCGTCCGCAAAAACGCCT
The DNA here is from genome assembly GCA_944367185.1 of uncultured Clostridia bacterium. GTDB lineage: Bacteria > Bacillota > Clostridia > Christensenellales > Borkfalkiaceae > Gallimonas. The sequence goes on from CALVWM010000027.1 coordinate 5,324, forward strand.
GCGCGACGGGCGAGGACGGCACGCGCAGGGAGAGCGTTGGGAGCCCGCTGGAGACAAAACGGCTCACCCTCCCCTTGGACGGATAGACCATCGTCAGCGGCCCGGGAAGGAATTTCTCCCGCAGCCGCACCGTATAGGCGGGCGTCTCCACAAGGGCGGTGATGTCAAACCCGGCATGGACGTGCGCGATGAGCGGATTGTCGGCAGGGCGCCCCTTGAGCGCGAAAATTTTTTGGACCGCCGCGTCGTTGCGCGCATCGGCGCCAAGACCATAGACTGTCTCGGTATGAAAGGCGACGACCTCGCCCGCCTCGATGAGTTCTTTTGCGTAAGCGAGCGACTGCGGCGTAACGGACAAGATCTGCGTCTTCATGCCTCGCCCCCGTCAAAGGGCGCATCGTCGTCGTACGCGGCGCCGTAGTCCTCGGGCGGCGGCGCAAACTGCGGCGGCTCCTCGTCCGAAATGTTCTGATCGTCCACGTCCACGAACTTGGTGAGTTCACCGAGGAAGCGAAGCTGCACTCTCCCGAGAGACCCATTCCTGTGCTTGGCGAGGATGAGTTCCGCCGAGCCCTTGACGATGGTATGCTTGGCGAGCTCCTCCGCCGTCGCGGTGACGTCGGGGCGGTTGATGAACATGACGATATCCGCATCCTGCTCGATCGCGCCCGACTCTCTCAGGTCGGAGAGCTGCGGTTCCTTGGTCTGGATACGCCTGAGCTGAGAGAGCGCGATGACGGGCACGTCCAGTTCCTTTGCCATGATCTTGAGATCGCGCGTGATGGACGCGATCTCCTGCTGACGATTCTCAAACGAGCCGCCTCCCTTTCCGCCGACGCCGCCCATGAGCTGGATATAGTCGATCATGATGAGGTCGAGCCCGCCCTCCGCCGCGGCAAGGCGGCGGCACTTGGAGAGGATCTCCGCGGGCGTCACGCGGGAGGAGTCGTCGATAAAGACTTTGCTGCGCTGCAATTTGTCGCTCGCAACCATCAGATTGCGCCACTCCTTCTGATTGAGCTGACCGGAGAGCGCCTTTTCCATGCTGACATTTGCGTGCGCGCAAAGAAGGCGCTGCACGATCTGACTGCGCGGCATTTCCAGCGAAAACACCGCCGCCGTCTTTCCGTTGTTGAGGCAGACGTTCTCGACGATGTTCATCGAGAGAGACGTCTTTCCCATGCCGGGGCGCGCCGCAACGACGATGAGGTCGGATTTTTGCAATCCGTTGGTGATGCGATCGAGATGCTTGAAGCCTGTCGGAAGTCCGCGGAAGGCGTTGGGATCGGATTGAATGTCCTCGAATTTGCCCAAAACCTGGCGGATGACCGTGCCGTCCGCAAGTCCCGAAAGCTGGCTGCCGTCCTCCTGCTTGGAAATGTCATACACCTGTTTTTCGGCATATGAAATCGCCTCGCGCGCCTCGGTGCCCTGCGTACTGACCTCGATGATCCCCTTTGCCGCACGGATGAGACTGCGACGAATGGCGTCGCGGCGCACAATCTCAAAGTACTGCTTATAGTTTGCCGCCGACGGCGTGATCTCAGCGAGCTCGGTGATGCGCTGCAGGCCGCCCGCGCGTTCCAGCGTCCCCTCCCGCTCCAGCATATCGGTGAGCGTGACAATATCCACGGGCTTTCTGCCGCCGTACACCTTGCGCATTGCGTCAAAGACAAGGCGATTGGACTCCTGGTAGAAATCCTCGTCCTTGAGCGTCTCCAATAACTCGGACTGAATGTCTCCGTCGATGATGATACAGCCCAGGATCGCGGATTCCGCCTCTAAGTTGTGCGGCATCTGATTGTTTGGCATATAACTTCCTCTTATGAAAGCGACATAAACTCCTCAAGCGCGCCCAAGAACTGCTGCATCGCCGCGTCAAACGTCTCTTTGTTCGTCAGATCGGCTCCCGCCTCCCTGAGCAGGGTGACGGGATCCTTGGAGCAGCCGCCGCGCAGGAAGGCAAAGTAACGCTCCACGGCGGGCGCGCCCTCTTTTAAGATCTTGTCGCTGATCGCGATCGCCGCGGTGATACCCGTCGCATATTTATAGACATAAAACGCGTTATAGAAATGCGGGATGCGTGCCCATTCGATCTCGATCTCCCGATCGTGAACGACGCCCTCGCCGTAATACTTCTTGTTAAGATCATAGTACAGCGCGGAGAGATTGTCCTTGTTGAGCGGCTCGCCGCGCTCCGCCATGGCGTGCGCCTCTGCCTCGAATTCCGCAAACTGCGTCTGACGAAAGAGCGTCATGCGAATCATATCCATAAAGTAGTTGAGCAGATATTTGCGGATATTTTTCTCCTGCGTGTTGGCGAGCAGATAGCGAAGGAGTAACATTTCATTGACGGTGCTGGCGACCTCCGCGACGAAGATCTTGTACTGCGACTTGGCATACGGCTGCGTCTTGTTAGAGAAATAGGAATGCAGCGCATGCCCCATCTCGTGCGCGATCGTGAAAATATCTGTGAGCGTCTTGGTATAGTTGAGCAAAACGTACGGGTGATTGCCGAAAATGCCGATCGAATACGCGCCGCTCGTCTTGCCCTCCGTCTCGTAGACGTCCAGCCAGCGCTCCGTCCTGCCCTTGTGAAGGAGCGCGACATAGTCCGCCCCCAAGGGCGAGAGCCCCTTTTCGACGAGGTCGAACGCCTCGTCATAGGGCATGGTCAGATCGGCGTCCTCCACGAGCGAGACGTGCATATCGTACATGTGCATCTCGTCATAGCCGAGCGCCTGTCTGCGCGCATCGATATAACGGTGCAGAAGCGGAAGCCCGCCGTGAACGGCAGAGAGCAGGTTATCATAGACGGCGCGATCCACCTCTTCGCCGAAGAGCGCCATCTGAAGGCAGCTGTCAAATCCGCGTGCATCTTTGAGGAAAATGCTCTTTTTGACGTTGCCCGCATAGATCACGGCAAGCGTGTTGATGATCTTGCGGTACGCGCCGTAATAAAGGCGGAAGCACTCCTCCCGCTTGGCGCGGTTCTTCCCGTGCAGGATGATGCCGTAAAGCCCGTGCGAAAGCTGCACCGTTTTGCCCTCATACTCCATCTCGGGCAGGTTGAGTTCCACGTTGTTGAGCATGCCGAAGGCGTCGCCCGAGACCTGCAAGGCCTCCTGCGAGAGCGCAAGGATGCGCTCCTCCTTTTCGGAGAGGACATACTTCTTCTCCTGCAACAGGCGCAGGAACATGGCATCGTAGTCAGAGAGCGAAGGATCCTTGGAGAAGGCGATGAGCGTCTCATCGGGCAGCGAGGTCAGCTCCGGGAGCGCAAACGCCGTCTCGGAACTGATTCTGGTCATGAGCATGGACACCTTTCCGAGGTAGGAGATATATTTCGTGACGCTCTCGTCCTGTGCGTTGCGTAAAAATGCGTACAGATAGACGCGCAGCAACTCAATTTCATAGGCGTCCTGGCACTTCAGAAAGGACAGCACGTTCTCCGCGGTATTGAGTTTGCCGCGATAGGATGCAAAGTCGGGCATTTCGCTGACTTTCGCGAACGCCGTCTCCCATGCCTCGTCGCTCGGGAAGATATCCCCGAGATTCCATTGATATTTTGCATCGATCTCCGATCTGTTCATACCCTTCTCCTGTTTTAATTCTTAAAGCTGTGAATGGGTGCGGGAATGAGCCCGCCGCGGCGGATGAAGGCGCCCGCGTCCCCCGTATGCACGGGCATGACGGGCGCTCTGCCCAAGAGCCCGCCGAAGCTGACCTCGTCCCCCACCTTTTTGCCGGGCGCGGGAATGACGCGCACCGCCGTCGTCTTGTTGTTGACCATGCCGATCGCCGCTTCGTCCGCGATGATCGCGGAAATCGTCGAAGCGGGGGTATCGCCGGGAATGGCGATCATGTCCAGTCCGACCGAGCAGACGCAGGTCATGGCCTCCAACTTATCGAGGGAAATCTTGCCCGCCGTCGCCGATTCGATCATGCCGATGTCCTCGGAGACGGGAATGAACGCGCCCGAGAGCCCGCCCACGCGCGAGGACGCCATGACGCCGCCTTTCTTGACCGCGTCGTTGAGCATCGCGAGCGCCGCCGTCGTGCCATGACAGCCGACGACCTCCAGCCCGAGCGTCTCCAGAATGTGCGCGACGGAATCCCCTCTTGCAGGCGTAGGCGCAAGGGACAGATCGACAATGCCGAACCTTGCGCCGAGACGCTTTGCCGCCTCGCGCGCGATGAGCTGCCCCGCGCGCGTGATCTTGAACGCCGTGCGCTTGATGAGCTCTGCTGCATCGGTGAGATCGTCGTCGGGGATGAACTTTAAGGCATGCTCGACGACGCCCGGTCCCGACACGCCGACGTTGATGACTGTGTCGCTCTCGCCCACGCCGTGGAAGGCGCCAGCCATGAAGGGATTGTCCTCCACCGCGTTGCAGAACACGACGAGTTTGGCGCACCCCAGCCCGTCCCTATCCCTGGTGAGCTGCGCCGTTTTTAAGACGATCTCGCCCATCGTACGGACGGCATCCATGTTGATGCCCGACTTGGAAGAGCCGACGTTCACCGAGGAACACAGCCGCTCGGTCGTGGCGAGGACTTCGGGAATGGTGGCAAGGAACACCTGTTCATAGTCCGCCGTCCCCTTGTGCACGAGCGCCGAGTAGCCGCCCAAAAAGTCGATCCCGAGCTCCCTTGCAGCTCGATCGAGCGCAGCGCCGACGACGCCACTCTCCTCGGGGAACGCCGCCGTGATGAGCGAAACGGGCGTGACGGAGACGCGCTTGTTGACGATGGGAATGCCGTACTCTGCCGAAAGCTCCGTGGCAGTCGGAACGAGGCGCTCCGCCTTTTGCATGACGCGGTCATAGACCGCCTGCGCCGTCTCCTGCGCCGTCGCGCGGATGCAGGGCAGAAGCGATATGCCCATCGTCACCGTGCGGATGTCGAGGTGTTCTTTTTCGATCATGTCGATCGTTTCGATTACATCAAATTTACTGAACATAGTGGTTTGGTAAAAATCAGATATTGTGCATCGCGTCAAAGATGTCGGCGTGCTGCAGACGGACGGTCACGCCGATCTGCTCGCCGAGCGCGGAAAGCTTTGCAGCGACGGCAGAGAACGCTTCCTTGCTCTCCGACATGTCTACCATCATGATCATGGCGAACTGGTCGCCGAGAATAGTCTGCGAAACGTCTTCGATATTGATATTGTGTTCGAACAAAAAGGCGCTCACCTTTGCGATGATGCCGCGCTTGTCCGAGCCGGTCACTGTTACGACTGCGCGCATGATTCACTCCTTGTTTTGCGTTAAGATTTCGTATTCAATGAGCAGATTGCCTTGCGAAACAAGTCGCACATTCTGCTCCTCCTTGAAGGGAGGAAAATCCTTTTCTCCGTCGACATAGATCTGACGGATCATCTCCTCGTCTCGCTTGACGTTGCGCACGCGGAAGGTCGCGACGTTGACGTCCACGCCGTCATGCGTGATCCAGTCATCGATGCCTGCAAAGGGAAGAACGGCGGACTCTTTCAGCCCAAGCGAGATAAATTTGAGCATCCTGCAATAGGCGTTGCTCCGCTTGAAGCAGATCCCCATATACGGGAACAGAAACATGATATACAGAGCGGTCACGATGCAGGTCAAGGCAGTGACCCATGTCTGATTGGGATCTTCATAGGGCAACATGACATAATAGATAAATAGTGCCCAAAAAGCCAGCAGCCAGACCGCCGTCACCGCGAAGAATACGGCAAGGATACGGCGGCGCTGTGCATAAGCCTCCCAGAGATCGTCATCGGAATAAAGTCTTATCATGCCTGTCCCTCTTTTGTTGCAATAAAGAGCACGCCGAGCGTATTCCTGCCGCAATGCCCCGTGATGACGGAGCCCGCGACCGTTTCCAGCACTTCATCAAAATGAAAGAGCTTTGCGACCTTTTTCCTTGCTGCCTCAACGACCTCTTCATCTGCATTGCTGTGCGTGATAAAACAGCGGCGCGTCTCATAGGTCGGATATTGAACGGCAAGGTCCTCAATGTACTGCTCGATGCAGCGCACCATGCTGCCGCGGTACTTTTTCCCGGGCACGAGCTGACCGTCCTGCATCTCGATGAGCGGATGGATCTTGAGGATATTTGCCCCGTAAAAAGCAAGACGGGAGCATCTGCCTCCCTTATAGAGATAATCCAGCCGATCGGGCACAAACGAGGTATTGACAAGCGGGCGGAGCGCATTGACTTCTGTCGCGATCTCCTCTGCGCTTTTTCCCGCTTCCCTGAGATCGGCGGCTTTGAGGATGAGCAGTCCCTGCCCCGTAGAGAGCGCCTTGCTGTCCACGACATACACCTTTCCGGGGAACTTCCTGGCCGCCGTCTCCGCATAAGAGCATGCCGATGACGCCTTTGCGGAGATGCTGAAATGAACGACCGTGTCCCCGCGGTCGACGTAGGGAGCAAAGAAATCCTCGTACTCCCCGATGCTCGGCGCCGCCGTCTTGGGAAGCTGTCCCGTGCGCTCGACATAGTCAAAGATGTCCTTCGGCAGAATATCCACGCCGTCACGGTAGGTATTTTCTCCCAATATGACGGAGAGCGGCATGATCCCGATATTATGCTTTGCGATATTCTCGCCGAGGTCGCAGGTACTGTCTGCCGTAATTTGAATCATATAAGTTCCTCCTCTGTTTTTTACGAAAAGAGCAATCCGAGCGCCGCACGGAAATTTTCCCAGCCCGTGGAAAGCCATTTTATGGAAATTGCCCATTCGGGAACGACGCCAATGATGCTGTCGCAGTCAAACAACGCATAGCCAAACGCGGCTACTTCCTGGGAATCCAGGCTGACGGGGCGGTTATCGCCGAGGAAAAAGATCTGCCCCTCGCCGACGGTCACTTCTTCAAAGTGATAACTTTCGTCCATGATCGCATACGGCTCGTCAAGCGCGACATATTCTCCGCCCGCCTCTTTCAAGTAGACGACACCATTTTCACATTTGACGCTGTCGCCCTCCACGGCGATCAGGCGCTTGATGATGATTTGAGAAGCAAAAACATCGCCACCGTTTCCGATGTACGCGCCGCTCTCTGAAGTATCCACGAGGATCACGTCGCCGCGCTCCGCCGTAAAATTCTTCAGGGCATATACGATATCGCCGCCTTCGTACGTATTTCCGACCCGTTCCCCACCGTAGAGCGTGTTCATCATGGATGAGCCTCTGATCTCCACCGTGATCAAAAACATTGCGCGCAGGCAGTCAAGTAAAACGAGAACGGCAACCAAAACGACGACAACGCTCGCAACGATAGCGGAAAAGGGCGTTTTCTTCCTTTGGTTGAGCATTGGGGGAGGAAGTTTCATTTCGTCTCCTCCGCAATGCGTCGGACGCGTTTTTTGAGTTCGTCGGGCGTGAGCATGACGACCCGCCCGCAGGTAAGGCATTTGATCTTATAGTCCGCGCCCGTGCGAACGATCTGCCAGAGTTTCCCGCCGCACGGATGCGTTTTTTTTGTCTCGACGACGGTGTCCAGCTGCAATTGACTCAGATCCATAATACGTTGTTGATGAGTACTTCTTTATCCCCGATGAACACGAGCGACACCGCATTTTCAAAGCTGTCGATATGCTCGCCTGTCTGCGACTTGAAGTCGGATGCGTCAAAACAGAAGCTCTTCCACTTGCCGCCGCCATCGATCCAGACCTCGGCAGCATACGCCTTTTCCTCGTTGCCGTCAAAATAGAACACGACTTTCAGGTGCGCATCCTCTTTGCAGTAGGCGTCAAGGCGCAGCGAGGCCCCTTCGGGCGCGGCATAGCGCGGCTCGTTGACGCGATAGGACACAAGCCCCGCTTCCGCCGTTGCGCCGAGCAGCCCGCCGTAGCCGGGCAGCAGCTTTGCGTCCACGCCCTTGCTGTCCGCAAAACAGGACGCGATCGAGCGCGCGCGGCGACGGAATCCCGAGACGCCGTTGAGCGAATCGCGCTCCGCGGAATAGATGATGCGGCTCTTGAGGCTTGCGTTGCGGAACGGCTTTGCGATGATGACCTCCTGGATCTTGGAGGTAACGGAAAAGTTGTTGGAGTAATTTGCGAACGCATAGACCAACGCGCGCTCGCTCTTTTCATATACGCTGAGCGGGATCGTACCCACATTGTCCCTGACGTCCGCCAGGTTTCCGAGAACGCGCGTCCAGTCCCTTGCATGTGCCCCGGAGATCTGCTCGGTAAAAAAGATGCCGCATTCCTTGATCTCCGCGTCCTTGTCAAACGTGACCTTTGCGACCAGATTGCCCTGCTCGTCTTGCTCAACGGCAAGTTCTACCGTATCGCTGACAAAGACGGACATATCTTTGAGATATTTGTCAAGATACAGATCGATGTCCGCGATGGAATGGGAGCCGATCAATCCGTTGCCGTGAGAAGAATACAGGAATGCCTTTTGTACGGCGGGATTGACCTGCTGGAAGGTATCATAGACGCGGTCGTAATCGTGCTTGGTATCGTTGACTGCGGAAAGGAGCAAAACAGGACACCTCACATATGGCGCATAGCTCTGGGAGTCCAGCCCGGCAATAAAACGGTGATGATCTTCATCGAAAATCTGTTTTTCCCCTGTAAATTTGCCCATGCCGCGATATGCGAGCCAGCCTGCCGCGCATACGGAGATCATGCAACCGAGCGGCGCATAGGGAGCGATCTTAAAGACGATCTCTCCCCCCGTCCGCAAACCGATCGCCCCGTATTTCGTGACCTCGGTCCGCGTCGACAGAAATTTTGCCGCATATCTGGCAACGCACGCCCATTCGTACCAGCTCGTCTCCTTTGCGGTTGGCTCCGCCTTCTCCAGATGCGAGCCGGCGCGCACATAGTTCGCATAATCGATGGAAGGCGGATAGCAGGTATGAAGATCGGTACCGTTGTCGCCGCAATAGTCCACGCAAAGCACGCCGTATCCTCGCTTTACAAAATGCCGGATGAACACTTCGTCAAAGGGACAGCCCGCTTCAAACAAGATTAGGACCGCGGGAAAGCGCTCGGCCTTTTCGGGAAAGACGTACTTTGCGTAAATATTCACCCTTCTGTCCCCCGCCTGCCTGCCGAGAAAGCGGACGTCTCGCCAAACGATCCCCTCTTCCACGCGCTCAGAAAGCGTCATGACTTCAAGGGGAAGGGAGTCGTCAAAATCTTTCCAAAGTGTTACGGGAGTTAAAAACGTATTTGCCAAAACGCACCTCACCACATATGGATTTGAGAGCCGTGCCGCTCCGTCGCCTTTGTGACCGAGAGGCATCGATCGATCCTGTGCTTGAGTTCCTCGACATGGGAGATGATCCCGATGGAGAAGTTCTCGCTCTTCAGACGCTCCAGACTGTCCATGACGACATCCACGAGGCGTTCATCCAGCGTACCGAATCCCTCATCGAGGAAAAAAAACTCGATCGGGCGCAGCGACCTTGCACAGATCTCCGCACTCAAAGAAAGCGCAAGCGAGAGCGACACGAGAAAGGTCTCCCCACCCGACAGAGTATAAACGCCGCGCAGATTTCCGCCGTTAAAGTTATCGCCGACGAAAAAGCCGCTCTCATATCGCAGGAAATATCTGCCATCCGTCAGGGACAAAAGGCGATTGCTCGCATTCACCGCGACCGTCTGCAGGTATTCCTCAGCCACAAACTCCATAAATTTATTGCCTTCGAGCAGCTTTCTCAGCCGCTCGTACAACATCAGTTGTTTTTCACGGGAGGCAAACTCCGCCTCCAGCTTGGTTTTTTCCGCAAGGCCCGCCTCAGCCCGCGACAGCGCTTCCCGCCCGACCGCAAGCGTTTGCGTATGCGCCGACGCCTGTTTTTCACATTCGGCAAGTTGCGCTCTCAGCGCGGCACAGCGCTCCGCCGTCGCATCGGAGAGGTCTTCCTCCGACAGCGCCCGCAGGCGCGCACGCACGCCGCTGTATTGCTGTTTATAAGCTTCGACGCGCTCCCGCGCGCGGGCAGGATCGCCGTATTTGTCGGTGAGCGCCTTCGCCTCGTCGACCGACGCAAATTCCCCCCCCGCCAAGGCGTCCGCAAGCCTGGCACTCAGATCCCGGGAACTGTTCTGCGCCGCGAGAAGCTGTTCAGTTGCAGATACCGCTGCGACCTGCGCATCGGCAAGGCTGCGCTGAAGCGCCTCCCGCTCTCTGACGCGGCGAAGTCGCTCCGCTTTCTTTTCCCGCAGTTGCTTTTCCAGCGCTTCCGGCTGCGGAAGCTGCTCCAAGCCGTCCGAAAGCGCGGCGATGCGCTCGGAAGTTTCCTTTTTGCTGCGCGTCAGTTCCTGCATGTTTTGCAGGTGCATGTCGTAACGCCCTTTACGCTTTTCCAGCATCATGGACTGCTCCCGCAGCCGATCGCGCTCCTTCTGCCCGGCTTCATATTGACCGCGCAGACGCTGCAAGTCGGTCTTATCTCCTTCGGACAGCGCGCGGTATTTTTCAATGAGCGTCTGGCTGGAAGGTCTTATGACGGGATACTGACGCGTCAGAGCCTCCAGTTCGTCCGCAAAGACGGCATATTCCGCCCGCAGTAGCTCCGCCTTTCCGTGTTGTTCTGCAAAGACGAGGAAGTCCTCGCTCCCGAGACGGGCGATCGCCTGTTCCAGCTCCGCTTTCTCGGCATCATAGGAAAAACCCGCAAACATCTCCCGTTCCGTTGCAAGCTGCGCGTCGATCTTCTCCAGCTTTTTACGGGCAGCGACGCACTCCTCCGCACGGAACGCCTGCGACTTGGCGCGCACCAACAACTCGGAGATCGCATTCTCCTCCGCTTCCGCTTTCTCTGCATCCCAAGCTTCGGATGCGGCAGCACGTTCCTGCACGCCATGAAGAACCTGTTCTGCCTGCTGCAACGCTTGCCGGCAGCTCTGCACACGCAATTCCGCCCGTCTTACCGCGGCATCCTCCCTGAGTACCCCGGAGGCCCGCTCCAGCCTGTCCAACTCGGCGTTCATCGCCTGCATCTGCGGCAGGTCCTCCTGCAATTTCTGCATTTGCAGCGTGAGCGCGTCCTTTTCCAGCCGTTTCTGCGCCCGTGCCGACAGCGTCTTTTCCTGTTCCCGGAGGGCGGCAAGTTGCGACTGTAAAGCCGCCTCCTCTTCTGAGAGACGGGTGATCTCCTCTCTGCGAGCCGCAACCGACTGCGCGGTGATTTCCGCGAACTGCTCCAGCCTTGCCTGCGTCACGGCGAGCGCCTCACGCGCGGCGCCCATCTTTGCACCTGCACTCTTGACAAGTCCGTCGCCGTACGCCTCCAGATCAAAGAGACGGGAAATGAGCTTTAAGCGTTCACCGCGGGCAGCGCGCACAAACTGCGCGAACTCCCCCTGCGGAAGCGCGATGCACTTCTCAAAGTCCTTCTGTTCCAGCCCGATGATGCGTTCAAGAAGGGCATTTCCGTCCCGCACGCCCTCCGCTAGGACCAGCCAGGTTCCTTCTTGCTTTTCATACACCTTCAGCGTCTGCGCCGCGTTCTTGCGCTTGAGCTCGCGTTCAACACGAAAATTTCTGCGCCTACCCTCGTAGACGATCTCAAATTCAAAGGTAACGTACGCCTTATCGGCAGCGTAATGAATGACATCGGCAATACTGCCCGAGCGCGACCGCGCGACATTTCCGTACAGGGCAAACCCGATGCAGTCAAGAATTGTGCTCTTTCCCGAGCCGGTATCTCCAAAGATGCCGAAGATGCCGAACTCCATGAGCTTGGTAAAATCGATTTTTGCGGGTTCGGAGAAGGAATTGATCCCACAAAATTCCAGATATACGGGTCTCATTTCTCCTCCAACAGCGCCAAAAATGCCTGTGTCAGCTCCTCAGCCGGCGCCTCGCCATAGACGGAGCGATAGTATTCCGTAAACAGTTCTTTTGATGAGAGCGCACTACGCCTGACGACGGGAACCACCTCAATACCCGCCGTATGCACGATGAGCGAGACGAGCCCCTCGTTCGCCGCGCGCAGGGCATGCGTCTCCTGCGAAGTAAGCGGCGCGGTGAGATGCAGCGTGAGTTCAATATATGCCTCGGGGTAGCGCGCGAGAAGGGAGAGCGCCTGCTCGACGCCCGCCGCCTCCAGCCGCACGAGTTTTTTGCCCGACGTGAGCATGATCTCCTTGGCGACTTCGACGCGGTCGCCCGACGTCTGTAAAAGGACGACCTGCTTGTTTTCGCCCTCGTCAAAGGAATATTGCAGGAGCGAGCCGCTGTAGCGCACATTCTGCCCCATCTTCTGCGGCTTGTGCAGGTGCCCGAGCGCAATATATCCCTGCGCTGAAAAGACAGAGACGGGCACGGCGCGCACGCCGCCCAGGTCGATATCGCGCTCGCTCTCGCTCACCTTGCCGCCCGCCGCAAAGAGGTGGGCAAGCAGGATATGGGGCATATCGCCCTGAAATCCCGCCTCGCCGCGCGCGATCCAGCGCCCGATCTTCTCCGCATAGCTCTCTTCCGACTTCTCCTCTTTCAGGCGCGCTTCGTTGGGATAGGGCAGCGCGTTGAGATAGACGCGCTCGCCCGACGCGTTTTCGATGACAACATACCCCTCGCCCGAGGCGACCGCCTTCACGGGGCGCTCCCCGCCGACAGGCATGACTTCCTTCCCACTGCCAAAGAGATAGATGCCCTCTTCGGCGGCAAGAGGCGCGGATGCCGCAAGCCGTACGCCGTCATCGTGATTGCCGCTGATGATGACGACCGCGCGGGACGATCCCGCCAGCTTTTTGACGGTGCGGAAAAAGACCTCCTCCGCCTCGGCAGACGGCATATAGGTATCAAAGACATCCCCCGCCACAAGGACGAGGTCAATATGCTCACGCTCGCAGATACCCGCAAGCTCGTCCAAAGCCTGAATTTGTTCGGGCAAGCGTTCCCGATCCATCAGTCGCTTGCCGATATGCCAGTCGGAAGTGTGTAAAATGTTCATGAAAAAGACAAAGCGCCGAAAATTTTGCAGACGACGGAAAACGCTTTGCGTTTCGTCGCCGAATATGCTATACTGATTATACACTACAAGCCGCAAAAAATCAAGCGTTCACCCCGTTTTTCGGGGAAAATACGATGAAATACACAGGAGCAGCTCATGTCGTTCGCCGCCTTTTCCAAGGATTTTACTTCCAATATGTTCACAAGCGTGGAAAACCAGTTCATCACCAAGTATCTGCCGCAGGCGGACGGCGACGCCGTACGCGTCTACATCTACGGACTGTACCTGTGCCAGATCTCGGCAGACTTCGATGCGCCGACCTGTGCAAAACTTCTGCACCTGACCGAACAAAAACTCTTCGACATTTTCAAGTTCTGGGAGGAATGCGATCTTGTGCGCATTCTCTCGCGCGATCCTCTCTTTGTCGAATATCTCCCCGTCCACGCGGCGGCGGGCAGGCCCAAGTCCGTGCGTCCCGAAAAGTATGCGGCCTTCAACCGCTCGCTCTATCAGCTGTTACAACGTGCGCAAAAGGACTTCAAGCCGTATGAGATGCAGCGCATTTTAGAGTTTTTGGAAAACAACCCGATGGAGCAGGAGGCATTCCTGCTTGTCGCGGAGTACTGCGTCAAGAAGGACGGCGAAAAGCTGTCCGCTTCCCACGTTTTGAATAAGGCAGCAAAACTGGTGCGAGAACATAAGTACACCTACGAACAGGTCGAAGCCGATCTCGCCGACTTCAACACGCGGGAAAAGGAGCTCTCCCAACTCTTTTCCCTGCTCAATATCTACAAAAAGCCGCAGGATAGCGACTACGCGTTCCTGGAGAAATGGACCAACCTCGGCATGGAGCAAGGCGCCGTGACCGCGTGCGCCGAAGCGCTCGGAAAGGGATCTCTTTCCACGCTGGATGCCCTCATCGAAGAGGTCAGCGGGAAGGGATACCTGTCCGAGCATGACGTACGGGAATACCTTTCGCGGCGCAAGGCGCTCACCGACGTTGTCTACAAAGTGGCGCGCAAGCTTGGCGTCAAGATCGCCAATCCCCGCGCATATTGCGAAGAATACGCCGAAAAATGGCTGGAACGCGGCTATGACGAAGGAAGCCTTTCCATGCTCGCCGCATACGCAATGAAGCTCTCCTATGGTTTCCCTGAATTTGACAACCTGCTCGATACACTTTACGCCGCGGGCATCGTGGACGAGGCAGGAGTCAAGGCCTACTGCGCGGCAAGGGACAAACAGCTCAAGCTTCTGCAGCGCATCCAGACGGTGTGCGGCGTCGTACGGAAGACGCAGACGGCGCTGGATATGATCGAGACCTGGCGCAGCTGGCAGTTCTCCGACGAAATGATCTTAGAGGCCGCCAGGCGGAGTGCGAGCGCCGCGTCCCCCCTGCCCTATATGAATAAACTGCTCTCCGAATGGAAGCGCGAAGGCGTCTTTACCGCTGCGGCAATCCCCGAGAGATCCGGCTCGCAGACCGCACCCAAGCAGTACACGGAATACAAGTCGGAGGCAGCAATCTCCGCAGACGCGCGCACCGAACGCGAACGCTACTACGCGACAATGCGCAGGCGCGCCAATGCAAAAGCGGAACAGGCGATCGCCGCGGCAGAGCAGGACAAACAATTTGCAGAAGCAGAGCGCGCGATCAAAAAAGGCGAGATCGAACTTGCAAAGGCGGAACTGTTCGCGCCCGAGACGCTGCCCGATCTCCGCGCCAAACTGCAGGAAGCACACCTTGCCCGAAGACAGGCAATGACACGGCTCGGGTTTACGGAAAAAGATTTCACGCCGCAGTACGCCTGTCCCAAATGCTCGGATACGGGCTTCTTGCCCGACGGCAAAATGTGCGATTGTTATAAGGGAAGCTGATCAATGCGATCGACCTGTCTCAGGCAGGTCGATTTACATAGTATCAAGTGTAATATGTTATTATTACTATGTCTGACATAGTATTTTAGTATTTATTCGTAATCCCCATAATCTCTCCGATCAGGCAAACCTCCCCCGTCACGCGACGATGTGCCCCACTTACCTTTGGACTCCGCTTTTGGAGCAGATTTGATATCGACCAGCACAACGTCCACTCCGATTTTTTTGATACACTTGAGGTCAATAAATAGCTCGGCGCGCCCCCAGCGGAACCCCTTGCCCCCGGGCACGACGATGCCCTGAACCTTTCCTTCCGGATAGGTAAACACGACGTCGCTCACTCTGCCCAGCCGTTTTCCGTCCGTTAGATTGACCGTCTCCTTGCGGTGAAGTTCGCAAAAACTCGTTTCCATATGATCATTGTA
>CALVWM010000028.1 GCA_944367185.1 uncultured Clostridia bacterium
CATATGACGGACCGCCTCTGCCGCCTTCGCGCCATCACAACGCTTTCCGTTGACTGCTCCTCGCCGATGCCGCACCAGAGACGGGAGACGGGCAACTCAAAGTGATCGGCGAGCGCGGTCAGTTTTGAAACATCCGGACAGGTCACCCCGCGTTCCCATCGGGAGACGGCATCGGTAGAAATCTGCATAAGAGAAGCGAGTTGCTCCTGGCTTTCCTGCCGAGCAATGCGCTGTTCGCAGATCATCTTGCCGAGCTGCTCCGCCTGAAAATCCCCCACAAAGGTTTGCTCCGCCTGCGGCTGCCCGCACAGCTTTTCCATGGTGATCCCGAGCGCCGCGGCAATTTCCCCGAGCTGTGAAATATCCGGCTCGGAAAGCCCGCGCTCCCACTTGGAGACCGTCTGCGGATGAAGGTTGAGTTTTTCTGCCAATCCCGTCTGCGTGATGTTCGCCGCCTTGCGCAGTTCTTTTAATCTTTCGGAAAATTCACTCATTCGTGTTACTCCCTTACAGTATAACTATATCACAAATTTCAAAGATGCACAAGATAAAAATTCAATCAGACACAGCGCCGGTTGAAAAATATAATGATGATATCAATTGTCACAATCTGTACGATTTCTGCGTCAAAATAGGTGTAAGGGGCAAGACAACTGCGTTCCGTGAAAAAAAATTTCGGGAAACGGTGAGTAAAACGAAGCGTTCGTACGTTTCATGGATGAGAGGTGGAAAAAAACGTGGCAGAAACAACTGACCGCAGCGCCGTCCTCTACGCCGCATTCTTGGGCGGGGATAAGGGCGCGCTGGAACAATTAGTCATAATGCACGGCGATGCGCTCACGCGGTTTGCCTACTGCATCGTCAGAAACGACGCCGCCGCAGAGGACGTCATGGCGGATACCTTTGCGACGCTCATCGTCAGGCGCAAAAAATTCCGCGAGGGTGCCAAGTTCCGTACCTGGCTGTACACCGTTGCGCGCAACAGGGCGATCGACTATGTGCGCAAATACGGCAGACAGCGCACGCTTTCAGGATTGGAAAACGTCCTCGTGGGCATGAACGGCGAGGACGCGCTGCTCGCGCGGCAGCGCAACGAGACGCTGTACATATGCCTGCAACAACTGCCCGAGCAGTACAAGGAGGTCCTGTACTTAAACTATTTTGACGGGTTCTCCGTCAAGGAGATCTGCCATATCCTCAAAAAGAACGAAAAACAGGTGTATAACCTGCTCTCCCGCGCAAGATCCACCCTCAAAGAAATTCTTGTCAAGGAAGGTTACCATGAAAACGAATGACCAGCGCATGAAAGAAATATACGAACGCGCCGACGAAAAACGCGCCCAAAAGAGATGGCGCGTCAAATGGATGGGCGTTGCGGCGTGCAGCCTGAGCCTTGTACTCGCGCTCAATCTGGTGCTGTTTCTACCCTACCCTTCGGGACTTCCCGACATCTCCGCCTACTCCGGCAGCGAGTACTATCCCCTGATGCAGCAGCTCAACGCACTCACCTATCGCAACACCAACACCGCGCACAACAACTTCGAGGCGTGGTTCGGCGACCTGTTCAGCAGCAACGGCGCATCGGAGGACATGGGCGCCGCGCCCGAATCCCCAGGCACTTCCGACGATCCCGGCGCATCCGACGACGGCGACTATAACGAAGTGACGGACAATCAGGAGGCGGGCGTCATCGAAGGCGATCTGTTCAAGCGCACGTCGGCGCACTTCTTCTATGTGGGCTTCAACGGTGATTCGCAGCTCCTGCTCAGTGCATTTACGATCGACAAAGAGGACAGCGCCTGCTGCGGCACGCTCGCCATTTCCGCCGAGGACGGTTACTACTTCAGCAGCTACTACGGTGCAGAACTCTATCTGAGCGAGGACGGCGACACGGCGACCATCTTTACCCCCGTCTACCCTTATAAATCAAATAAACTCTATACTGCCGTCATCTCGGCGGACGTCTCCGATCCCGAAAACATGCAGGAGACGGGGCGCGTCTATGTCTCGGGCAGCTATGTGACCTCGCGCAAGGTCGGCGAGGACTTCCTGCTCATCTCCAACTTTGCCGTCAGGAGCAACCCCGACTTTTCGGACGAATCCGCATTCCTGCCGCAGGTGGGCACAGCGGACGAGATGGAGAGCCTGCCCATGCAGGACATCATCTGCCCCGACACCGCCACGGCTGCGCGCTATACCGTCATCGTGCGGCTGGGCGAGGGGCTCTCCGTCGACGGGCACATCGCCTTCCTCTCCTACTCGCAGGAGGCGTATGTCTCGGCGGACAACATCTTTGTGACGCGCAGCTATTCGCAGGCGACGCGCGAAGGAGACTATGAGCGTCGCGTTCCCTATACGCAGATCGCGTGCGTCTCCTATTCGGGCGACAGGCTGACGCTCAAAGGCAGCGCGGACGTCGCGGGCACGGTGCTCAACCAGTACTCTTTGGACGAACAGGACAACACCCTTCGCGTCGTAACGACGGTCTCGGAGTCGAATGTCCGCATTTACGAAAACGACAGCAATACGTCGGCGGATGTGATCACTTCCTCCGGCACCGATGACAACGCATCCCTTTATGTATTAAGCCTTGACGACTTCTCCCTCGTCGCCTCCCTGGAGCGCTTTGCGCCCGAGGGCGAGAAAGTGACCTCCGTCCGCTTTGAAGAGGATATCGTCTGGGTCTGCACGGCGCGCATCTGGGAACTGACCGACCCCGTGTTCCGCATCGATCTTTCCGATCTTGAAAACATTACCTACACCGACACGGGCACGATCGACGGGTATTCTACGTCGCTTGTCGACTTCACGGACGGGACGCTCCTCGGCATCGGGCGCGGCAGCGATACCCTGCTCAAGATCGAGATCTATGAGCAGGGCGAGGAGGGCGTCGTCTCCGTGGCGGTCTATGAGGCGGACACCGACTTTTCAGAAGATTATAAGGCGTACTATATCGACCGCGAAAACGGACTGGTCGGGCTGCACGTCTACGACTACAGTGAGGGAATCAACGAATACCTGCTGCTGCGCTTTGACGGCTACAACCTTGTCCCCGTCGTGGAGATCGAATTGACGAGCAGTAACTGCGATACGACGCGTGCGACCATTGTGGACGGCTGGCTGTACGTGCTGACGGAGCTCTCCTGCCTGCCCGATTACTGCGACGACTATCGAGCCGAGCCCGTTCCCGGGCTTGCGGAATGACGCAACGCCCTTCCCCGTGAAATTACGCTCATCCCGCACCAAAAGTGCATGAAACCTAAGTGCGCCCCGAAGGCCTTGCCTTCGGGGCGCACTTGTTTTTACCGCTATGCTTTCAGCAAAAGCGACGGGATTCATCCGCGCTCTTGGGGCGCGAACTTCTCTTCAATTTGTTTCATCTCTTGCAGGAGCGATGCAAACTCCGCATCGGAAGCAGGATATTTAATCAGGCGCTTCGATAAAGAGCGTATGATCTCTACAAGCTCTTTCTCCTCCGGTATATTTGCAATTTCCTTTAATCGTTCATTCCGGCTATAATATACCATTGCCAGACAGCCAAAATTGCGCAGCAAGAAACGCAGATAATCGCCATAGTACCCGCCCTTGGGTACAGCGGTTTGTTCAAGCCCTTCCCGATAAGAAAAGTCGATCAAATCCAAATAATTATTCCCGTTGGCGGTATATTTCTCGAGGTCGCAGACAAACTCGCCCCGCTTTTGCGTCAGATGATAGCAGTATATCCCCCTCCATTCACCCCGCGGATCGCTCGGACCCGTGAAACAAAAGACAATGAGTTGATCTTTCACCGTCAAAACGGACAGGATGCAGAGTTCTTTGTAAAACTTTGGCAATTCGATCCATTGATCATTTGACGGAAGATAGAGGAACGTCTTTCCCTTACGATATTGATAAAACAGCAGGTTATCCCCCGCTTTGAAGAGGTTAAAAGATTCGGAAACGGAAATCGTTTCAAGAATTTCCCACGTTTCAAGATCAAGAATGACCATCTTGATCCTCTTCAACAAATACACCTTTGAACCGCTGAAAACGGAATTCCACACCGCGCGAACGGGAATATATTTACTCTCGCCGCTGTCCATGCGATACAACTCGATTCCTCTGTCGTAACTGAACAACACCAACGTGCCATGCGTCAAATACGGTCGCACAGGGTATTCTTCCACCTCCTTCAGCCTCAGCAATTTGCCCTCGAAGATCGTTTTTCCCTCTCGCTCAACAGAAAAAGCGCCGTTCTTTTGATGGAGCGTATAGAATTTCTTTTCGTCATCCCAAAAGCGAATGGTTTCCCACATTGCATATCTCCATTTAATGTATTTTCTGTTCTCGCACCGCCTTACGACAAAGCGACGCGCCTGAACAGCATCTGCCATCCTTCTGAATCATTCATTTTATCGGAAATAAACACTTTTCAATACAGCATTTTGAGAATTTGCGTCAACTGGGTCAACGGGACATTGCGCGTCAAGTGTTCCCGGAGGCAAAATTCCACATAATCTCTTAAATCGGACTCCCCTTTCCCGTAGAAAGTCCTGAATTGATCGATAAAACGCTTTGTGCCCGCCAGGACGGCGATCCCCCCTTCCAAAGATTCCTCAATGAGCATGATCCAATCATCGGAGGGAGCAAACATGACATTTAACGTGCGAATGTTTAATTTGGCATACGCTTCATAGTCATGCAAATCAGTCAGAACAAAAAGCTCTCCGTTCTCGAAAGTCTCGTCATCTCCTTCAGAGAGCAAGTAAACTTCTCCGCTCGTCTGAAGCGCTGTCTGCATCAATGCTTCAAACTGATCCCGATACAGCAGAACGTCGTCTGTCGGATACAGCAAGGTCTTTTCAAATTTTTGCTGAAATTCTGCCTCAAATATATACTCTTTCGGCGCCTGTTTTAAGAGCCTTTCTAAATGACACAGAATTGTCTGGTCGATTTTCCTTTTTTGCACTGTTTTCCCCCACGCGACCCATGCGGCGCTATGATTTCCGAACGATTTTTTCTGCAAACAGACGCTCAAAATCCTCAATGTCCCCGACCTGCAGAAGGCTCTTTTGAATCAGGCAGTCCCTTGCGCGAGCACGGCGGAACACGATATAGCAGCAGTCCCCTTTGCAGATGATTTTCTTTACGTTGTCCTTTGGCTCCGCCACGGAAATATCCTGCCATGTCGCGAAAATCGTGCCGTCACGGTCGATCGTCACCTTCTCCGGCAATAAGAGGCGCAAATGCTTTTTCCGCTCAAGATAGGGTGCAAACCATGTAATGACGATGACGGCGACGAGCGCAATTTCAAAGAGCATGATCAGCCAAAAATCGCACAAGAATGCAATCAGCAACAAAATCACCGTCAACAGGAGGGCGACAAGAGATACGCAAACGACGTTCTGTTTTGCGTTTTGCCTGAGAACAAAATTTTCCGCTTCTTTAGAATATTCCCCGTAAAATTCAATCACGACCGCGTGTCCCTTTGCGTGTTTTTCATCACGTCCATTATATCCGATCACGCTAACTTTGTCAAGATGCAAAAAGAAGGCAGCTCCCTGCCTTCTTTTTAAGTATCTTCCCGCCGAACGGATTGCAAATACGCGTTGCATTCCATGACGAATTTTTGCAGCCTCTTTCTTTGCTTTTCGCTGTTCATATAGCCGCCTTGCAAACCGGGGGCATGCCACCAAAAATTAAATGGCACAACATTGCCGCCACGGCGTTGCGCTCGATGCACGGGATCTGCACATACCCGCCGACGGGGTCGCACGTCAGCCTGAGCTGGTGCTCCAAGGAGATCTCCGCCGCATACTCGGTGATCTCCAGAGAGTGCGCCGCAAGGCTGCACACGGCAGCCGCCGCCATCGCCGTTGCGATCGCTCCAAGCACGATGAATGCAAGGCCGATCAGCATCTTCTGCCACCACGTCAGCGTGAACAGGACAATATCATTATAAAATAATCAACGATACCTGTCAAGACGGATTGACGAAATAAACAATCGAAGACTGTTTCTCCGATTGTTTATCTATCAATTCCAAAAGTTTACCGGCCCTTGTACCATTGATTTTGGAAGAAATGGCTTGACTTCATCCCAACTCTCTTCAGAAGATCATCTCCCCAATATTTTTATCATTTCCTTGCTCTTCTCATAGATGCCCTTTTGGATGTAATACTCTCGTACATTATGGTCGATCATATCTCTTTTCACGATGATTTCATGCTGCATATCATCTGCCAAGTAGTTTAGCATATTCCGAATCAAATATTTTTTCCCTCGTTTGCTGAATTGATTCCTATATTGCATGACAGTGTTATAAAATTCCTCGAAGTAAGGTAGATAAAACAAAGACAGGCAGATGTCCAAAATTTTATGGTTTTTGAAAACAGCGCCGGATTCTTTGATATATACATCCAGTATGCTTTCGAAAACAGGAATCTCCTTTAAGTTCAGATGTACATTTTCATCCGGATATTTCGCATACTTCAACCCCATCTGACCATATGTATTTAGGCATACCGGATAATCATCCAACTCATCTCCAGAGAAAACGCCCTCTATCCGCATATTGTTCCTCCACAACTTTTATACGCCAAAAATGATTCGAATGACTCCAATGCCTCTTTAAATCAAAATAGGTAATTCATATAGAGCATAGACAGATCAGGAAAAATTGTCATGTCCGTTAATACTGTTATACTATTCATACGCCTCACTTTAATACTTCCTGCTCCGTTTTGTGCTGCGTTTTAATATTGCAATCTCTATTCCCGTAAACCCTAAATATAGCACAACAAAGGAAACGAGTATAATGATCGTATTTCCTCGCGATAGCCTCTTGCTCCCCCAAAGCTCCTTATCAAACGCGGGCCGCCCGAGCGCCCTTGTCAGCAGACTTTATAGCCTGAGGCAAGTCCGCCCTCGCTCGTCTCGCGGTAGCGCTCGTTGAGGTCCCTGCCCGTCTCGTACATCGTCCTGACGACGAGATCGAACGAGATCTTGCGCGTTCCAGAGAGCACGCTCGCCAAATCGGCGCTGTCAATGGCGCGCATTGCCGCCACGGCGTTGCGCTCGATGCACGGGATCTGCACATACCCGCCGACGGGGTCGCAAGTGAGCCCGAGCTGATGCTCCAGGGCGATCTCCGCAGCGTATTCGGTGATCTCCAGAGAGTGCGCCGCAAGACTGCACACGGCAGCTGCCGCCATCGCCGTCGCGGTGCCGATCTCCGCCTGGCAGCCCGCCTCCGCCCCGCTCACCGAGGCATTGGTCTTGACGACGTTCCCGACGATCCCGCCCGTCGCCAGCGCGCGCCAGATCTGCTCGTCCGAAAGCCCGTCCCTGCGCTGCAGGTAGAGCATGGTGGCGGGCAGGACGCCGCTCGCCCCGCAAGTGGGCGCCGTGACGACAACGCCGCCGCTCGCGTTTTCCTCCGCCGTCGCATAGGCATAGCTGCACACGAGGCGGGTGTGGTCGGTCGGGGCGTCGAGGTAGGCGCTCTGCAGCGTCGCCGCCTTGCGCTCGACGCGCAGATTCCCGGGGAGCACGCCCTCCTGCGCAAGTCCGCGCGCAATGGTCGCCTTCATGCTCTCCCAGACCTCGGCAAGGTAGTCGCGAAAGCTCTTATCCTCAAAGCGGAACACGACGTCCGCAAGCTCGATCTTCTCCTTCTCGCAATAGGCGCGAAGCTCGGAGAAGTTCGCAAAGGGATAGACGTTCTCTGCCGCAACGGGCGCACTACCCGCCTCGCGAATGGTGCCGCCCCCAACGGAGAGATAGGTCACGGACAGCATCTCCCGCCCACTCTCATCGTACGCGGTCATGACAAGCGTATTGGGGTGAAGAAGCTCGCGCGTGTCATAGTCAAAGACGACCTGTGTTTTCTCCTCCGGCAGGACGCCGAGGACGGCGCGGTCGGTCAGGTGCCCCTTTCCCGTGCGGGCAAGCGAACCCTGCAGGACGACGCGGTAGCGCGCCGCGCCCTCCGTCCGCGATAAAAAGTCCTTTGCCGCGCGCTCCGGTCCCATCGTGTGCGAGCTGGACGGCCCGCGCCCGATCTTGTATAACTCTCTTAATGACAGCATCATGTTCTCATTTTCCTTCGTGGGTCTCATCTGTACCCGAGACGGTATTCTATCATACCGCCCCGCTTCTGTCAAGCAGGCACAAAGCGCGGGATCGAGGGATCGCACGCCGCCTCGGATGAATCGCTTTCATCAAACTAAACCTCTTTTTGCAGATAGACGTGCGGACAGCCCTCGTCCTCGTCGGCCGCATCGAAGAGACGATATCCAAGTTTTTCATAGAACGCCTGCACGCGCGTCTGGGCGTGGATAATAATTTTGTGCCCGCCCAGCTTTTTGATGAGCTCCTCCGCGCCATGCAGCAGACTTGCCCCGCAATGTCTGCCGCGGTACTCCCTCACGACGGCGATCCGCCCGACGGCGTACCCTCCCTCGCACGCATAGACACGGCAGGTCGCGACGGCGCGAGGACCGTCAAACAAGACGAGGTGATGCGACGCATCATCCGTTTCGTCGAACTCCGAAACAAACCCCTGCTCGTCCATAAATACTTTTTTTCGGATCGCAGTCGCCTCCTCGGGCAGGCAATCGTAAATTTTGATCTCCATAACGCCTCATATTTTGAAGTTTTCATAGTATTATGTCTGACATAATACTATGAAAATACTTGATTTTAGCTGATATTTCCCCTATTTTAAGCACATTTTTGCCAATCGCCGCACCACGCGAGTCAATTGATTTCATGGAAATCTCCCCTTTCGCGGAGCAATTTTTGGCACACAACGCGCCTGAGCGGGCTTTTTCATTTATTTTCAGGACATGAAGACTCAACTTCCGCAATGTTTTGATAATAGCGAAATCCCCAACCCTTGATCTCACGATACGGAAGATTGATAAGCATTTCTTTTGAAACGGAGAACGGGCAACTTCCCCAAAAGAATACCGCGACCGATTGCATGCCGTTAAATTCCGCCCACATGCCGGCATGGAACATATCAGGGCGGAAGGTAAAATGTTGCCCGACAAAGTCAAACAGCTGACGAAAGAGCATCTCTTTCAGCTCCACCTCATTCCACGTCATGAGCCATACATACTCAGGCGGAAGCGCGGTGGCCTTCCGCTGCGCAAAGCGCACGTCCCGCCGCAATCGCTTTGCGTTGCCCTTTCCCAAAGCGCGCAACTCTTCTGTACGCAGCACAAACGCGCGGTCTCCGCCATGCGGAAGTTTATCGATCACGCGTTGCCAGTCGATGATCGCGTCATCGCCGACGACATTTGCGCAGACCGCACGCACGTTTCCACGATCCAAGACAAGATAACTCTCCAGCGCAGCGGCACACTCATCCTGAAAGAGTTCGGCGGCATGCTCGGCAAAATAATCGTGCAATGTGGAAGCGATCTGCTGCGCGTCAAGCAAAAGACAATTTCCCATAAATCCCTCGTTCTGGAATCTATTGTAGCCGATAGACCAACCTCTGTCAAGAGGACATTTTTGGTTTCTGCGATTTTTAACCCCTCATCAGTCGCCTACGGCATCAGCTGTCTTGCACAAGTGGATTCTTGCGCCGCAGTCAGCACTTTTGCTTGCATATGCAAAATTACTAAGCTCATGTGTGCAAAGCCACACCGCGGCTATCTGCATGACGCACATTTACCCCCCAAGGGAAGCCATTCACAGACGCATTTTGAGCAGACAAAACGCCCGCCGCGCAGAATGCGCGGCGGGCGCATGGGTCATATTTTATAAGTTTCACTTATATAAAAATCAGATGGATTTTCCCAGTTCGTATGCGCGGGCAAGTTCTTCCCTGCCCTTGATGTCGCCGACAGCCATCACGCCGCCACACAGCACTTTGCCGCAGTCCGTCCAGCCGAGATGCCCCATCAGGCGGTCGTACCAATAGACGGTCTCCTCAAACCCGTTGCCCTCTGCCGCCATCAACAATACGCTCTCCTTTTGCGGATTGCGATAGTCGGGGTCGCATTCCGCGACGGCAAACAGGCGGTCAAACGCCGTTTTGAGCTGTCCGCTGACCGTCCAATAGTATAAGGGCGTGGCAAGCACGACGACGTCCGCCTCGCGATAAGCGGGATAGATCTTCAGCATGTCGTCCTTCTGCACGCAGGGACTTGCGGGATCCTTGCCGCCGCCGAAACACCCGAGGCAGCCATGGATATTCATGCCGTTCAGGAAAAAGGACGTGACCTTGTTGCCCGCCTCCTGCGCGCCGCGCGCAAATGCCTCGATGAGTGCCGCCGTATTTCCCGTCCTGCGGGGGCTTCCGTTCAAAATCATGATTTTCTTCATTATAAACTCCTCTTATACTTTGACGGGGCGGATCTCGGAATAGCCGTTCCAGGCAAAGACCGCCCGCTCCTTTTCATCGGCGCACACCTGCTCGACGTTACAGATGTAGAGATAATGATCACCCACCTCGTGGAACTCCTTCAGATCGCAGACAATCGCGGCGCAGCTGTGCGCGGGCACGCGGATGGGACAGTCGGGCAGCGACTGCATCTCAATACCGAACCGGGCGACTTTGTCCGTCTTTCTGCCCGTCGTACTACCGCAGCCGAGCACCGCCGACGTCAGCGCCTCGCTCGGGATCGTGAGGACGACCTTCCCGGTCTCGCGCACCCGTTCGCCCGAATAGGACGTCTTTGCCATCGCATAGGCGATCATGGACGGGTTGTAGGAAAGATACGTCCACCAGGAGACGGTGGCAAGGTTGGTTTCGCCGTCCTCCCGCAGCGTGCAGACGATGCTCACGGGGTTGGGCGAAGTGATTTTTGCCGCGGCGGGCAAGCTGATTTTTTGCATAGAAGCCTCCTAAGACAATTTTTTAAGAATAAAATTCAATGTCCTTTCGTTGACGTCCGCCATGGTCGCCGGGGTAAAGCCGTGTCCTTCCCCCTGATAGGTGACAAGCTCCGCGTTAGGATAAGCCTTCGCGGCGCGTTCGCTGTAACGGTACGGGACAGTCGCGTCGTTCGTGCCGTGCATCAAAAGAACGGGCGCCGTAAAGTTCGGCATATTCTCATAAATATCCAGACCGCGCAGGGTCAGCACAAAATTCTTTCCAAGCGTCACACCCCACCAGGGAATCGCCTCGGGGACAGACGCGTCGTCCGGATAGCGCGTATTCCAGTCGTCCGGAATGCTGAACCCGGGGAAGAGCAGGACCATGCCGGCGACCTCGTCGGGGCGCTCCTGCGCCGCCATCGCGGAGACCATACCGCCCTGGCTGCCGCCGAAGAGAACGAGCGTTCCGTTGAACCACGCCTGCTGCCTGACATAGTCCATGACGGCAAACAGGTCGTCGCGCTCGGTGTAGAGCGTCATCTCCGTCGTAGGAAGGCCGCTCCGATCGCGCGCGCCGCTTCCGCAGAAGGTAAAGGCGATCGAACCAATCCCGTAATCCAGCAGATACTCCGCCGTGCTCTTGAAGTCATCTTTATAACCGTTATAGCCGTGACTGAAGATGACGACGGGAAAACGCGCAGCATCGGGACGGTATTCAACAATATCCATGATCCTGCCATGGTGGCTGATCGCCTTTTCCTCGATCCCGGGATCGGGAAAGGACTCGACGACGGACGCGTCATCCTGATCGTCCCGATCATCCCCTCCGCCCTGCGGCGCGCATCCGATCAACGCAAAACAGAGTACCGACGCAAGCGCGACGCAGCCAAACGAAAATAATTGTCTCATCACTTTCCTCCTAAACCATGTCCGTAATTCAACCTTGAATGGTATCGGAGTTCTGATTGTACGCCTTGGCGACGCACTTCCACTCCCCGTTCATCTTGAGCAGAAGCAGCACATCGGTGAAGTCAATCCTGCCGCCCCAACCCTCCTCCAAAACGCGGACGACGGCAAGCGTCTCCTCGAGGAGCAAAACGTCGACGCGCGCCTTGAAGTTCTCGCCGCCCGAGACGGTATCTACGTTGTGGTAGAACTGCTCGATCGAGCCGTGCTCGAGTTTGCCGTCCAGATAGCCGAACAGCGCCGCCTCATCGGTGAACAGCTCGCGCGCATACTTGCTGTTGCCCTCCGCGACGCTCCGAACGAACTTCTGCGCCGCCTCCTCCACCGCCTTGTACTCTGCAATTTCCGATCTCATAAAATAACCTCCTGTCCATTGACAGCTGTATTATAATATGATATAATTATCTTGTCAAGTACGCACAATAAAGTGCGGTACTTACAAAAAGTAGAGTGTAAAGGAGAAGTACTATGGACGGCAAGACAAAGCGCTGTATTGCCAGCGAACGGCTGTGCGACACGGGGTTCAGCTATACCCTCTCGCTCATCAGCGGGAAGTATAAAATGACCATTCTCTACACGCTCATGGAATTCGGCATTGTGCGCTACAACGAATTGCAGCGCTATATCAAAGGCATCTCCTACAAGACGCTCTCCAGTTCCCTGAAGGAGTTGGAGGCGGACGGGCTCATCGTGCGAAAAGAGCACCCGCAGATCCCGCCCAAGGTGGAATACAGCCTCTCGGAGCGGGGCAAATCCTTAATGCCCATCCTCGATGGTCTGTGCGAATGGGGAGACAAAAACAGGATCTGAACGCATCATATAAAGGGGGCGCAGAGCGCCCCCTCTTTGTTTATAATACGCACAAATAGTGGATTTTCATAGTATTATGTCTCGCATAGTACTATGAAAATAAGCTTATTCTAAACTTTTGCAACCCTTTTTCGGGGTTTTGATACCCTTTACCGCTCCGCGCTCCACTCATTCCCGCCTCAGAAAATCCCCTCTTTATGTGCAAAAAAACGCTCTCAACACGCGTGAGAGCGTTTTTTTGCTTCATAGAAATCTCAGCTCCTTGCCATTGCGGCAAGCTTTTCCTTCAGAAGAAGGTACCCTTCCTCGGCGTCGTCAGTTGTGAGCACCGCCTTTTCCATGGGGCAGATGTCCGTCCCCGCACGGTTGATGATGCGCTCGGTCAACGTCCCGTAGGAGAGCGGGATATGATGCGCCTCCAGGTACGCCTTTGCACTCTGAGAAACCGTCCTTGCGTAGACCGCGGCGATATTGCTCTTTACAAACAACATCGCCGCCGCCTTTCCGACGACGACGTCCGCGACGGAATATCCCGTCAGATCGACGCCGTCCGCGATCCAGCCCATCATCGGCGCAATGCCCCGGCGATCGCTCGTCAGGCATTGCCCGTCCTTGCAAAGGCAGATGGTGTGCCCAGCAAGCCCCTCTTTTGCAAGTTCAAGATCTGTCATGCTGCTCCCTGTTGAGCAATGCGCGCAACCCCATCACGACGAAGGGAACAAGCACCGCCTGCAGCACCATTCCGACAAGCCCCGCCTGGATCTGCGACCAGATGAGCGCAGGCGTGAAGGGCGCGACCGACTGAAAGATAGCGACGAGCAGCAGGAACACCGCACGCCCCGCGACCTGCGCCAGAAGAACTGCGGGGAATGCCATCCAGCCGTTTTCCGCGATCTTCTTTGTGAACAGACCGGAGACCGCTGCAAAGACGGCGAGTTCCGCCATCATGAAGGGAAGGCGCGCCAATGCGGGCATCGGGTCGCCCCAAGCGGAGGTGATCGCAAAGCTCACGAGCGGCGAAAGAACGCCGATCCCCAGTCCCCAGACGCTGCCGAGAAGGCAGCTGCCCAGCAGGACGGGAAGGTACATGGGCAGCCACTGCACGCCGCCCGCCTGTCCGAGTGCGAGGTGCACGAGCTGCGGCAGCAATACCGCAAGCACGATGCAACCGAGGGAGACGAGGCCCTTTACCGTCACTTTTATCTTCAACGAACAGTTGTGACGCACCAAAACATTTTCCAACATATCAGACTCCTTTGCCGAAATATTCGGCGATCGTTTTCATTTTTTCCTGCTGGGCGACCTTGAACGGGCAGCGCCTGTTACAATGTCCGCACTTCAGACAGGCGTCCGCCTTGACAGCGAGTTTTTCATAGTGGTTTGCCGCCATCTTGTCGCCCGCCATTGCGAGGTCGTAGTACTTGTTGACCAGCCCGATATCGATGCCCGCAGGGCAGGGCTGGCAGTGATTGCAATACACGCAGTTGCCCATGGCGGAAGCGGGCGTAAACTGTCCGATGACGGAATAGTCGCGCTCCTCCTTGGTCGCATTCAGGTACTGCAGCAGCGCGTGCAGATCATTAAGTCCCCGCACGCCCGGGACGACCGCCAACACGGCGGGACGGTCCAGGCAATACTGGATGCACTGCGTCTTGGTCAGCGCGACGCGGAAGGGCGAGGTCTGCGCGGACAGCAGCTGTCCGCCGTGGAAGGGCTTCATGACGGAGATACCGACGCCCTCCGCCTCGCACCTGCGCATGAGCGCGGCGCGCTCGGCCGTGGAACCGATGCCGTACTCGTCGCCCTGCTCCAGGTCGTACGCAGGATTGACGGAGAACATCATCATGTCGATAACGCCTGTATCGAGCAGCTTGTTCGCGACCGACGGCGTGTGCGACGAAAAGCCGATATGCCTGACGACGCCCTGCGCCTTCAAAGACCTGACAAAGTCAAAGATGCCCGCCTTTTCGATGTCGCGGATGTCGCTCTCCTCGTCCACGCAGTGCAAAAAGCCGAAGTCGGCGTAGTCGGTGCCGAGCACCTTCATCTCCCAGTCGAACGTGCGCTTGATCTCATCTAAATTGCGCGACCAGCCGTACTCGCCGTTCTCCTTGTAGACGGCGCCGAAGTGCAGCTGAAAGTGCACCTTCTCCCGCCTGCCCGCGATCGCCCGTCCGAACGGCTCGTAGACGGACTTTCCGCCTGCGCACAGATCGAAGAAGTTGATGCCCGCGTCGATCGCCTCGCGCACGGTCGCCTCGATCTCCTCTGCGGGGCTCGCCTGAATGCCGCCCATGCCGAGGCCCAACGTTCCGATGCACTCGCTGCCGTGCGGCAGCTTTCTTTATTCCATGCTCATTGCTCAAACTCCTTAGCGACGTCCTTCAACAGGCTGCGGATGGGCAGGTGCTGCGGGCACGATCTTTCGCACTTGCCGCAGCCGATGCACTCGGACGCCTTGCCGTTGTTCTTGGTAAATACTTCTCGGTAGAAAAATCCGGCGCTCCAATCGTGATAGCCCACTTTGGCATTCATACAGGAAAAGAGGTCGGGAATGGAGATGTGCTTGGGGCAGCCGTCCGTGCAGTAGCGGCATGCCGTGCAAGGGATGAGGCGCATGGAACGAAGAATATCCCGCACCTCCCCGACCGCTTGCATCTCCGCCTCGTCAAGGGGCCTGAAGTCCTTCATATACGAGAGGTTATCCTGCATCTGCGCCATGTTGCTCATGCCGGAGAGCACCATGAACATCCCCTCAAACCCCGCGGCAAAGCGGATGGCGTAGCTTGCGGGACTCGCCGTTCCGAGGCGGGCATAGATCGCCTTTGCGTCCTCTGGCAGGTTGACAAGGTTCCCGCCCTTGACGGGCTCCATGACGATGACGGGCTTGTTGTGCTTTCTGCACACTTCATAGCACTTTCTGGACTGAACAGCGGGATCCTCGTAGTCGAGATAATTGAACTGGATCTGCACGACCTCGATCTGCGGATATTGGGTCAGAATACGTTCCAGCATCTCCGCCGTGTCATGGAAGGAAATCCCGACATGCCTGATCTTTCCCTCCTTTTTCAGGTCGAACGCCGTCTCATAGGCGCGGCAGCGCCGGAACTTTTCAAAATTTTCACGCGACTGCGCGTGCATCAAATAGAAGTCGAAATACTCCACGCCGCATGCCTTGAGCTGGCTCTCAAAGAAGGGACGGATGTCCTCCTCTTTTTGGAAATAGGGCTCGGTCAGTTTGTCGGTGAGAATGAACGACTCGCGCGGATGGCGCTTGACGAGGCAGTCGCGCAGCGCCGTCTCGCTCTTGCCCGAAAGATAGCCGTGCGCCGTATCGAAGTAGTTGAAGCCCTCGGCCAGGAAGGCGTCGACCATGCGCTCGAACTCCGCGTAATCGACCTCGCTCCCCTTCATCGGCAGGCGCATGCAGCCGAAGCCGAAATTTTTATGTACGTTTTCAAACATTCCCTTTCCTCCTTATGCTTTTGCCGCCTCTTCCACGCAGCGCAGCGCGTTGAGAGAGCGGGGATAGCCGATATACGGCAGACACTGGGACACGACGTCGATCAAAAACGCCTTGTCGTTACCGATGCGCAGGTTTGCCTTGGCGTGGGAAATGAGCTGCGGCTCGCACCCGCCCTGCGCCGACAGGAAGCAGAACGTGATCATCTCGCGCCGGCGCAGATCCAGCCCCATACGCGTATAGTAGTCGCCGAAGCAGTTGCCCACAAGCCACTTGTTGATGTGCCGCGTCTCCTCGGCGCCGCTGCTTGCAAACCCTCGCATGCCCTCGCCGAAGATGTCGATCTGCGCCCGTTCGCCCCCTTCGAGGCGGTTTTCAAATGTCGTGGTCGCCTGTCCCTGCAGGGGCAGCGCAATACCACGCGCCGTAAAGATCTCGTTGGTCGCCTTCAGGAAGGGAAATACCCGCCCGATGCCGAGGTATGCCGCCGCCTGATAGACGGTCTCCTTGACCTCGACGGGCGTCACGCCCATCTCCAGCGCCGCGGGCACGATGGCGCGGAACTCGTCGATGCCCTGACAGCCGAGGAGCGTTGCGAGGATGGCGAGGAAGCGCGTCTTGTCGTCCAGCTTGCTTTGCGCGATGACTTCGTCAAAGGCGAAGTTATCAAACCGTTCGATGAACTCGGGATCGGTCGCCGAAAGCTCCGACGTATGCCACGGGAACATCCTCTCGTGATAGGTTTTTGCAGCCTTCGTTATGTGCATAGTTTCCTCCTTGTGATATTTTCCACCCGTTCGACGGGCAGACGAATGTAAGCTATCTGTTTCCTTTTTTATTATAGCTGCATTTCCGCCGCCCGTCAATCTTGATTTTGCCGCCAATCGATAAGCATTACTTATACGTTTGACGCGGTTTTGCAGGCATGCCGATGCAGTCCCCTTTTCCTTTACAGTATAATGCCATTTCCCCCTTCTGTCAAATGCTCATTTTTTATAGGAAGAGATGCGTTTTGATTATGATGAACGTCCGCGTTTACATAACTTTAACAAAAAACTTACACCGCGCAAAACTTTTTTTACCATCTTATTAAAATCTGTCTGCTACAATCTTGGACGAAACGGCAAAGGAAGAAAACAAATGCACCGCGCTGCGGTCCGCCCGCAAGACCGGGCGCGGTGAGCAATCTCATTCTCAAAAAGACAAGTCTTGTATGACGTCTTAAAAAATATCAGGAGGAACATGTATGAAAATCGAAAACCCCGAAATCACCCTCGCAGACGAGGCAAGATGTGGCGTAAAGGAAGAAGTCAGAAGCGGCTTTTTAGACTGGCTGTTTGAGTTCAACGTGACGGGCGACGACGGCGAGCTGTACGCTTTGGGCGGCTCCATCCTCTCGCTTGCGCTGGAGAAGATTGACCTTGCAACGCTGTGCATGGCAAAGGGCACGGGCAGCGTCAGGCAGCTGAAGAACTCCATCTATAAGACCACGCAGTTTCCCGGCGGCTGCCTGAACAAGTTCTACCGCAACCCGCAGGGCACGCTCAGGATCGAAAAGCGGGAGCACAGCGTGCTTGTCACCTGCGGCGAACAGTACAAAGTCGAGTGCTTCGACGACTACTCCTGGCATATCATGGTGGATTCGCTGGACGGCGAATATAAAGCCGACCTCTGGCACCGCGCCACCGGGTATCCGCTATGGTACGGCAGGGAGAAACCCTCCTGCCTCACGCAGCATTCTATCACCTACGGCTACAATACCGCGGGCGACGTCGAGGGAGAGTTCACCTACAAAGGAAAGACAGTCCGAGTCAAGGGAACGGGTCAGCGCGAACGCTATGTCGCGGTGGACAGCTCGGCTGCGGAGCTCGGCGGCTGGGAGGACTGGGGCTATATCACCTTCGACCAATTTCATTCGTCCATGTACGACATGCGCCTCGGAATGAAGGACGTTGCCGTCTACGACCTGGAAAACGAGAAGTATTACCCCGAGGGCAGCATGGAGATCACCCATGAGGACTGGGCATTCATGCGCGAGCTGGACGGCTTTGTGCCGATGACATACAACATTACCATCCGGACGGAGGGCGGCGTCTATGCGGTCAGAGCACATGTGGGAAATGCGCGCACCTGGGGCGTCACCTATAAGGTGCCCGACAATCCCATGGCAGTCCTCATCTTTAACAGGGTGGAGGGCACGTTCACGGACAACAACGGCAATGTGCGCACTTTAACGGGCGGCAGAGGCACCATGTCGGTCAGGCAGTGGCACGCCTATCCCAACATTCTTCCGCGCGAACTATACAGCGACGAGGTGCTCTCCGGCGAAAAATTTGAAACACTCTGATCTCCCCATCGCCCCCATCCCCCATCATACGCCAAAACCACCGGTCTCCCGGTGGTTTTGGCGTATTTTAATTGATCTCCTGTTTCATGAAGTTCTATTTTCCAGGGTCGTAAACAAAATTGCAGCTGACACCGAATCAGAGGATCTATGTATGGCGCTGACAAGCTCCATGTTTCGGATATCTTCCAATTTTTGCTTATAAAATTCTTTATCGGAATCGCTCATATCTTCACATTTCAAATAATTAAAATATAGATTTTTTGTCTGCACGAGAAAATTCCGCGGCCCCCTCTTCAAATCTTTATGGAATAGTACATTAAGCACCGGCAAAAATAGCGCGCCCCAACAAAGCGCTATTATGCCATATATCCGTAAAAATAAAGCTGCCGTCGAAATCTGTTCTTGTCCATAGGAACTAATTTCAGGAGGAAGCACAAATCCAACGATCGTCATCACAATTCCGGATACCAGCAGCACTGAGAAAATAATATTACCAACTTTCCTACCTTTTTTCGTTTTCTTGATAAATTGTTCGCAATACGCATCGACCTCTGATATATACCGCCTTTCAGCCATGTCCACCGTCATCCCTGCTTCCTCCAAAAATAAAAAATGCGTCAGCCGAAGCCAACGCACCAAAAACGCAAACCCCGACTGTCGCCAAACAATTCTTATATCGTACGGATTTCCTGTACCAACATAAGCGGAATTTGCATTTTTTGCGAAATTCTGAAGTTGGTACAGAAAAAAAATACAGATCTTGACAAAAAATAAAAAGCCCGTACTCCTGAATGGACTATAAGAATTGTTTGGCATTTTTAGTATAGCATAGCGCAAAGCGAAGGTTAATTGATTTCGCAAAATTTGATGTCAGATACACTTTAGAGCCGTTGGAATTTACGGTTCCGAGCGGCTCGTTCTCTCCGCCACGAAAAAAGCACCGCCTAAGCAGTTCCCGTCGTGACGGAGACAACAGGGCTCCGCCGACACCCCTGAAGGGGTCCCCCACGGCGGGGCTTACGCGCGCCCCTCGCCCGAGCGTGTTTGTTTTTTGCGTCGCTTATCCTCGGGCGGAGGTTCACCGACTTCCCAACGCATAAAAAAGAAAGGGCACAAGATCTTCAAGGGCTCCCAAAAAGTATCGGAGAACTTTTTGGGAAAAGGAGAAACCGACGTAAAAGCAAACATCCGACAGGTATTCTGTCGGATGCTGCAAAAAGCGTCGTGTTTCGTCGTAGCATGGACAACAGGGCTCCGCCGACACCCCTGAAGGGGTCCCCTCGGCGGGGCTTACGCGCGCCCCTCGCCCGAGCGTGTTTGTTTTTTTGCGTCGCTTATCCTCGGGCGGAGGTTCACCGACTTCCCGACGCATAAAAAAGAAAGGGCGTAAAGCCCTTTCTTTTTTATGGTGGGGACAACAGGGCTCGAACCTGTGACCTCATGCATGTGAAGCATGCGCTCTAACCAACTGAGCTATGCCCCCGTCGTTTGCATGATTATTTTACTCTCTTTCGCAGCATGTGTCAATCGATTTTGCGGCGCGAAGCACAAGAAATCTATGCGGATATGCAAAAAACACTGAATGAGCGCTTGTCATGCGCACTAACTTGTGTTATAATATGAGCATGCAACGGTCAATGGTAGCGACGGACGCAAAAGAAACCTTACTTGATCTTATCGACGAATTGACGATCGCGCTGGAGGATCTGCAGAAGCAGGAAATACGCGGCGAGCTGGACCTATACGGTGAGGGCGCCAAGGCGGTATATGTGCAGATGCTGGAATTTATCCGCGAGCGTTGGGAGGAGTCTGAAGCAAACGGGTTGGACTTCAATATAGAGGAACGCTTTCCGATTTGAGATTTCAGCCAAGATTTTTTGTAATTCGGCGCAAAATCGCTTGCTTTTTTTGAAAGTTATGTTATAATCAAAGCACAAGCAACGGGGATATGGCTCAGTTGGTAGAGCGGTACGTTCGCAACGTACAGGCCACGAGTTCGAATCTCGTTATCTCCACCAAGTCAAAAAAATCCGAACCTTTTGGCAACAGCCGATCGGTTCGGATTTTTCGTTTCTCCCAAATTTCGTT
>CALVWM010000029.1 GCA_944367185.1 uncultured Clostridia bacterium
GACGCCCTTCCGCTTCCAGCGCTGGATCACGCGCATGTTCTATTATTTCTATAAAAAAGTGCTCAAATGCAGCTGAAACGGGGACGTCCGCGCTTGCGGGCGTTTTTTTGTGCCCGAAGAAAACAGGAAAAATTTTTTCCATTTTTTGTCACAGCGGGGCGCGCAGCCGCGTCTCAGTAGGTAGACAGGACAAAAAAGGCCGGAAAGGGCGCAAGATGCGTCAAATATGTTATAAGATAACGGGTTTTGTGGCAAACTGTCATCGATGCGCGGCTTGCCCGTCGACCGATGCGGCGTCAGATTGTAAATTTTTGTTTACTGTCATACTGTCAAATGACTTAAAAAGTTTGACAGTATATACCTGCTGTGTTATAATTCATTATGGTTCCCATAAGTTGATCGAATGGCAACGTGCCGCAGGGGGTGTGCGCCGTGCCGTTTGGCGAGCGATCGCCGACTGGGGGAGGGGTTACAAATGGAAGAAACCGTTCATCGCAGTCCGGATGAGGAGTGCGAAGTTAAGGGTTCTGAAATGACAAAAGAGAATCGTGCGGATCACCCGGATCCCGCATGGATGCAGCCTGCTTCGGAGAAGAAGCAGGCGTCTTTCGTTGGAGAGGATGTGAGCGGCGACGCCGCGGAACAGGCGGACGCTCCGCAGGCGCAGGCGTTCGTGCCGCGCAGGGGGGCGGGGTATCGCTGTTACCTCTTTTTCAAGCGCGCATTCGACATTGTCGCCTCCGGGCTTTTTCTCCTCGTATTTTCCTGGCTGTATCTCATTCTCGCGGTCTGCGTCAAGTGCAGCGACGGCGGTCCCGTATTTTACCGCCACCCGCGCGTGGGCAAGAACGGCAAGACGATCTACATTCCCAAGTTCCGCAGCATGAAGAAGAATGCGGACAGGCTGGAGGACATGCTCACGCCCGAACAGCTCGCACAATACAAGCGCGAGTATAAGATCGACAACGACCCGCGCATCACAAAATTGGGCAGTTTTCTCAGAAAGACCTCGCTGGACGAGCTGCCCAACGTATGGGCGATCTTTACGGGCGCGATCTCCGTGATCGGCCCCCGTCCGCTCATGCGCGAGGAGGTGGAGGAAAAATACGGCGCGGATGCGAAGAAGCTGCTCTCCGTCAAGCCCGGCATGATCGGCTGGTGGGCGGCGAACGGCAGGAGCAACTGCACCTACGAAAGCGGCGAGCGCCAGAAGCTTGAGCTGTATTACGTCGATCATTGCTCGGTCGGTCTGGACATCAAGATCATCTTCAAGACCATTGCGGGCGTCTTCCGCCGCACGGGCGCAAAGTGAGGGAAGGGCATGAAACTACTTCAGATCAGCAACTATTACCCCCCGCACATCGGCGGCATCGAACAGGTCGCCTGCGACGTCGCGACCGCTCTCAAAGGCAGCGTTGAGCAGAAAGTGCTGTGCTTTCACCATGAAAAGGGAGACGTCGCGGAGACGGTGGACGGCGTTCCGGTCGTTCGCGCGGGGACGTTTGCAAAAGTCGCGTCCCAGTCGCTCTCCTTCTCCTTCGGGAAGCTCTTGAAAAAGACCTTCCGCGAGTTCCGGCCCGACGTCGTCATCTTTCATTGCCCCAATCCGTTTGAGGCATATTTTCTCAAAAAGCAGCTGAAAAAACATCCCGCCTGCAAGCTGATCGTCTGGTGGCATCTGGACATCACCAAGCAAAAGGTGCTGGGCAAGCTCTTCACGCGGCAGAGCAGGTGGCTTTTGCATCGCGCCGTCAAAGTGGTCGCGACCAGTCCCAACTATATCGAGGGCAGCGCACAGCTGAAAAGCGTGCGTGAGAAGTGCACCGTCATTCCCTGCTGTGCAAACGAGGCGCGCATTTCGGTTGATGATGCGGTCAAGGCGCGCGCGGAGGAAGTGCGCCGCGAATATGCGGGCAAAACGCTGCTCTTTGCCGTCGGCAGGCACGTTCCCTACAAGGGCATGGAGTACCTCGTCCGCGCAAGCAAATTCCTGGACGATGGCTACGCCGTCTGCATCGGCGGCTCGGGACCGCTGACCCCGGAGCTGAAAAAGCTCGCCGAAGGGGATGCAAAAGTGCATTTTCTGGGCAGGGTGTCCGATCTTGACTTAAAGGCATACCTCTGCGCCTGCGACATCTTCTGCTTCCCGTCCGTCACCAAGAACGAGGCGTTCGGCATCGCGCTTGCCGAGGCGATGAGCTTTGCAAAGCCCGCCGTCACCTTCACGATCGAGGGCTCGGGCGTCAACTATGTCTCTTTGGACAAGGTCACGGGCATCGAATGCCCCAACGGCGACGCAGAGGCATATGCGGCGGCGATCAGGACGCTCGCAGAGAATGAAGCACTGCGCAGACGCTACGGCGCGGCGGCGCGCGAACGCGTACAGGCGCTGTTCACGCAGGAGAAGTTTGCAGAGCACGTCCACGCGCTGCTCGCGGAGTTATAACATGGAAAACGTCTTTGGCGTCGTGATGGCGGGCGGCGGAGGCACGCGCTTCTGGCCGCTCTCGCGCAAGGCTTCGCCCAAACAGCTGCTCAACCTGAGCGGCAAAGAAGTCATGGTCAACGAGGCGATCGACCGCCTTGCGCAGGTCACGGCGTATAAAAATATCTATCTTGTCACAAACTGCGATCAGGCGGAGAAGATGCGCATCCTCACCGCGGGGCGCGTGCGCGCGGAGCGAATTCTTGTCGAGCCTGCGGCGCGCAATACGGCTGCGTGCATCGGCTATGCCGCCATGAAGATCGTACACGATATGGGGGACGGCATCCTCGTCGTCACGCCCAGCGACGCCTATATCCGCGACAACGCGGCGTTTGCCACGACGCTGGAACAGGCGATCGAAGCCGCGCAGACGGGCAAGCTCGTCACGATCGGCATCACGCCGACCTTCCCCGCAACGGGGTACGGCTATATCCGCTTCACGGGGTCTGACGACGCAGCAAAGCCCGTGGTGCAGTTCGTCGAAAAGCCCCCGCGCGAAAAGGCGGAGGAATACCTCGCGGCGGGCGGGTATGTCTGGAACAGCGGCATGTTCGTCTGGCGCGCCTCCGTCATTTTGCAGAAGATTGAGGCGCTTTTGCCCGAGCTATACGCGGGACTCGAAAAGATCGCCGCGGCGTTCGGAACACCCGACGAGGCGCGCGTGTTGGAGGAAGTCTATCCGACGCTCCCCGCGATCTCCGTCGATTACGGTATCCTGGAGCACTCGCGCGACATCCTTGTCGTCCCCGGCGCGTTCGGCTGGAGCGACGTCGGAAGCTGGGACATGCTGGGCACGCTGCATCCCGCCGACGGGCGCGGCAACGTTGCCGTGGGGGATACGCTCGGCATAGACGTTTCCGATACCGTCCTGTATTCGAGCGGCAGACTGGTCGCTGCCGTGGGGGTCGAGGATCTCGTGGTCGTGGAAACGCCCGACGCGGTGCTCGTCTGCAAAAAGTCCAAGGCGCAGGACGTCAAAAAGATCGTCGAAACGCTCAGAGAAGCGGGGCGGGAGGAGCTCCTGTGACGGACTATCGCGCGATATGGAAGTCGTGGCGGGAGGATCCCGTATTTGATGAGAAAACGCGCGCCGCAGCCGCTGCGCTCACCGAAGAGGAGGCGCGCGAGGCGTTTTCGGGCGAGCTGACATTCGGGACGGGCGGACTGCGCGGCGTCATCGGCGTCGGTACCAACCGCATGAACGTCTATACGGTGGGCAGGGCGACGCAGGGGCTTGCCGACTTTATCCGTTCGCGGACAGAGCACGGCAGCGTCGTCATCGCCTATGACAGCCGCCATATGTCCGCGGAGTTTGCGCTCGATTCGGCGTGCATCCTCGCGGCAAACGGCATCCGCGCCTGCCTCTTTGACGGGATCCGTCCCACGCCGGAGCTGTCCTTTGCGGTGCGGCATCTGGGGGCGACGGCGGGCATCGTCATCACGGCGAGCCACAATCCGCCCGAATACAACGGCTATAAGGTGTATTGGAGTGACGGCGGGCAGATCGTCCCGCCCTACGACAGGCTGATCATAGAGCAGATCGGGCGCGTGCAGAGCTACGCGCAGGTCAGGCGCATCTCCCCCGCGCAGGCGGAGGAGCGCGGACTTCTCACCGTCATCGGCGAGGAAGTGGATGCAAGCTATCTTGCGGCGGTCAGGAAAAACGTCATCCATGCG
Source organism: uncultured Clostridia bacterium (assembly GCA_944367185.1). Classification (GTDB taxonomy): domain Bacteria; phylum Bacillota; class Clostridia; order Christensenellales; family Borkfalkiaceae; genus Gallimonas. The sequence goes on from CALVWM010000029.1 coordinate 4,163, forward strand.
GACGTCTGCCGCGAGATGGGAAAGAAGCTGAAGATCGTCTATACGCCCCTGCACGGGACGGGGAATCTCCCCGTGCGCCGCGTGCTTGCGGAGCTGGGGTTTGAACAGGTTTGGGTCGTTCCCGAACAGGAAAAGCCCGACGGGGACTTCCCCACCGTGAAAAGTCCCAATCCCGAGGACAAACGGGCATTTGCGCTCGCCCTGGCGCTCGCGAAGGAGAAGGATGCGGACCTCGTGCTCGCCACCGACCCCGATGCCGACCGCCTCGGCGTGTACGCAAAGGACGGGGCGACGGGCGAGTACATGCCCTTCACGGGCAACATGAGCGGGCTGCTCATCGCCGAATACCTGCTTTCGCAGCGCGAAGCGCTCGGGCTGCTTCCGGGGGACCGTGCAGACGGCGCGCTGGTCACGACCATCGTGTCCTCGCATATGGCGCACGCCGTTGCCAATGCCTACGGGCTGAGCGTCGTCGAGACGCTCACGGGCTTCAAGTATATCGGCGAACAGATCGGGCGCTTTGAAGAGGCGCTCGCCGCAAACGGCGGCATCCCGGACCGCACCACGGGCGCGTATGTCTATGAGTTCGGCTTTGAAGAGAGCTACGGCTGTCTCGTCGGCACGCACGCGCGGGACAAGGACGCCGTCATGGCGGTCACGAGCCTGTGCGAGGCGGCGGCATATTACGCGAAGCAGGGCAAAACGCTGTGGGACGTCATGCAGGAGATGTACGCAAAGTACGGCTGTTATTGCGAAGGCCAGGAGAGCCTGACGCTGAAAGGTGCGCAGGGCAGAGAGGCGATCGACCGCATGATGCGTGCGCTGCGCGACCGGCCGCCTGCCGAGATCGGGGGCAGGTCCGTCCTCGCGGTGCGCGACTATCTGACGGGCGAGCGCCGCGAGGTGTCGGGCGCAGTCTCGCCGACGGTGCTGCCGAGGAGCAACGTGCTGTATTTCGAGTTTGAAAACGAGGGCTGGTGTTGCGTGCGGCCCTCGGGGACGGAACCCAAGATCAAATTTTACTTCGGCGTGAAAACATCGCGCTGCGCGGATGCCGCGCGTGCGCTTGACGGCATGAAACATGCCTTTCTTGCCCTCTTTCAGGGGGAATGACGCATGGTTTTCCGGTAAAGTTTTGCACGGAAAGCGGATAAAAGACATTCAGGTTGAGTATTCAGGATAAACAGGTAACACAATGGCACAAAATGAGATGATCCGCCTCCTTCCAGTCTTTAAGGACTATATCTGGGGCGGGACCAAGATCAGGGATGTATTGCGCAAGGATACCGGCTCGCTCGATCGGATCGCGGAGAGCTGGGAGTTTTCCTCGCACATCGAAGGACAGAGCATCATCGCCGAGGGCGAGTACACGGGCAAGACGCTCAGCGAGTACTTTGCCGCAGTCGGCTGGAACCAGACGGGCGGCTTCGGGCGGACGCACAGAAACCTTCCCTGTATGGTCAAGTTTATCGATGCTTGCGAAAATCTCTCCATTCAGGTGCATCCGACGGAGAACTATGCCCGCCGCCACGAGCGCGACAACGGCAAAAACGAGATGTGGTATATCATGAATGCGGAGGAAGGTGCCTTCATCTACGTCGGCTTCAATAAAAATACCAGCCGCAAAGAGGTCGTGCGCCGCATCCGTGAAAACACCATCGAGGAGATCCTCAACAAGGTGCCCGTGCACAAGGGGGATTCCTTCTTTATCCCGGCCGGAACGGTGCATGCCATCGGCGCGGGGTGCTTTATCTGCGAGATCCAGCAGACCTCCAACGTGACCTACCGCCTGTACGATTACGGCAGGCTGGATCGGGACGGCTCTCCCCGTCCGCTCCAGATCAAAAAGGCGCTGGACGTCCTCGATTACCAGCAGCTGCATGTCTCGCAGGACGAGCAGAGCGGGCTGTATCATATCGGTACGGCGTCAAGTAAGATGCTCGCCCGTACCAACTGGTTCACGGTCACAAAATACGACGTGGACGGCGATCTGCAGATCTCCGTCATGCGCTCGCCCTATTCCCTGTATAAGGCGTTTGTCGTGGTGGACGGCGACGGCGTTGTGTTTGCGCCCGAGGGCCGCAAGTATATCCGCGTGGGGACGACCTGGCTGTTAAAACAGCAGGCGCCGCTGCGCATTTCCGGGCATTGCTCGGTGCTCATCATCAATCTGTGACGGAAGGGCGCGGATGCGCCCGCAGAGGGGAGCCTTACGACGTTCATGAGACAGGCAAACGCAGTATTTGTTTTTAACCGCGGATACATCGGGCAGTTCAAGGTGACGTTTTTCTCCCTGACGGAGAACAACCCGAAGCTGTCATGGATCGCGCACATCCTTTATCACGGACTGACCGGGGAGGACAAAAAGGACATCGCCCGTTTTATTGCGGGACGGGGCGCACAGGCGCGCTTCTATGAGATCGACGATTCCATCTTCGACGGGCTCCCGAAGATGACGTACGATACCGCGCACACGGCTTACTACAAGGTGCTTGTTCCCTACCTGTTGCAGGAGAAGGGCGTATATCTTTTCTTTGACTGCGACATGATCGTAAAGGGGGACGTGTCTGCATTGCTCGACCTGCCGGAGACGGCGTTTCTCTCCGCCGTGCGCGACGGGATGATCGAAAAAAATCACAAAGATCACGTCGAACGCGTGACGGGTTCGCGCGGGGGCGTCTACTTCAATTCCGGATTCATGCGGCTGGATCTTTCCGCGACCGGGCAGATCGCGCCGCAGGAAGAAGTCATGGCGTATCTTGCCGGGAATGCGCGCCTGATCCGCTGGCACGATCAGGACGTGCTCAATCACTTTTACGCGGCGGGCTGCCGCGTTTTGCCGGAGAAGTATAACTATCTGACGACCTATCGCTCGCTTTCTGATCTCTTCCTGCGCAGAGGCAGCCGCAAAGCCGTCGTCGTGCACTATGCAAACTGGAAGCCCTGGAAGAACAACTATATCGGCAAATGCTACGGTCTGTACCGGAAGTATTACCGGAAGTGCCTGGGAGAGAAGGGCGTCGACTTTCTGCAGCGGCGCAGCCTGCCTGCCCAGATCGGGCTGATCGTGAAGTACGTCATGCGGGCATTCCGCAAAGGAGATCTATGATACCCAAGATCATTCATGCCTGCTGGCTGGGAAGTGCGCCGATGCCGCAGGATCAGAAACAATATGTCGAGGGCTGGAAGCGGCTGCATCCCGATTGGGAGATCATCGTCTGGACGGACGAGACGTTTGCGGAATATCTCGACGACAGCGACTTTGTCAAAGCCTGTCTTGCGCGTAGAAAGTACGGTTTTTTGAGCGATTTTTTCCGTTTTACGGTGCTGTATGAATACGGCGGCGTCTATATCGATACCGACGTGGAACTCTTTAAGCCGCTCGATGCGTTTCTCGACTGCAAAATGTTCATGGGATTTATCTTCGATTCCTCGATCGGCACGGCGCTGATCGGGTCGGAGAAGGGGAATCCGCTCATGTCCGAATGGCGCGCCCTGCTGGAGTCCGACTTTGAAAAAAAGGGAGATTTTACCGTCAGCAACGACTGGATCACGAAGTATTTTCTCGATCATTATCCCGACTTCCGCCTGAACGGGAAGCGGCAGTCGCTTGCCTGCGGCATCGAACTCTATCCGAAGGACTGGTTTGAGCGCTATCAGGTGAACAAAAAGAGCGGCGGCGGGTATGCGGAGCATCATTGCGCCGGTTCCTGGAAGGATGAAAATGCGCCGGCCTGGAAGAAGGTTGTGCGCGCGCTCCTGCCGCGCGGGCTTGTTTCGGCCGCCGGTCATAAGCTTTTTTTGAAAAAGACGCCCTATTATTCCGTCTATCTGCGGCACAGAAGAGAGAAGTGAGATGAAGGTCTACGTTGCAACACACATGAAGACGGAAGCGGCCCTTCCGCCCAATTACCAATATATCCAGGTCAACGCGGCAAACAACGAGGTTTTTTTTCCGCTGCACGACGCGCTGGGGGAGGACAATATCTCCGCCAAAAATCCCAATTACTGCGAGCTGACTGCGGCGTACTGGGTTTGGAAAAACGATCATGAGAATGAGGTCGTGGGGCTTGCGCATTACCGCAGGTTCCTCACGGTCAATAAATTCTCCTCTTCGCCGCGCGCCTATCTCAATTCGCCGCGTGCGGAGAACTTGCTGAAACGCTACGACTTTCTTGCGACCAAGCTCTACCGCACCAACGCAACGCAGAAGCAACATCTGCTCACCTATGTCCGCGAGAAGGACTTTGATCTCCTGCGCGGGACCGTACAGCGCCTGTACCCTGCGTACATGCCCGCGTTTGACGAGGTCTTTGCGGGACACGAGAGCTATCTTCTCAATATGTTCATCTGTAAAAAACAGACCTGGGACGCATACTATGCGTGGCTGTTCTCCATTCTGGCGGCGCTGGAGCCGCAGGTGGACATGACGGGCTATTCCGTGCAGGAGCAGCGTCTTTACGGCTTTTTGGCGGAGCGGCTCTTCACCGTGTATGTCCGCTGCAATCACTGCCGCGTGAAAAGTTTTCCGACTTTTTTGCTCGGGAAGTCCAAATGGGTGATCTTGATGGAAAAAGTGCAAAAAATGCTCGGGATGAGGGACTGAGGATTTGATCGTCTATCTCCTGGCGTTTGCCCTGACAATTGTTTTCATACATTTCGCGTCGGTCTATTACCGTCGTATCCGCGGGGAGCGCTGCGCGCCGGACGCCGTCGGCGTGCGGCGGTTTCGCATGCCCGCGCGTTCCGCGGTATGCCGGACCCCCGTTCAGAGGCGCGCCGATCTGATCAGATACCTGATTTTCTTCTTTCTGGCGTTTTTCCCGCTCTTTTTTGTGGCGGCGGTCCGCTACGACGTGGGAACGGACTACTTTTACACATATACGCCCAACTGGTGGAAGATTATGGCGGGGGAATCGCCTTATTCGGAGTGGGGCTTCAATCTGCTCAACCGGGTCTTGCAGTGGTTTACCTCCGATCCGCAGTGGCTGTTCGTTGCGACGAGCGCGCTCTTTACCTTTGCGGTCATCCGCACGATCGTATGCTGTTCGGACAACGCCGCACTCTCCGCCGCCGTGCTTCTGGTGTCGTGCGTCTGGTTCTGGTCGCTCAACAATGTGCGGCAGGCGATTGCCGTTGCGATCATGTTCGCGGCGTTTCCGTTCATGGTCAACAGGCAGTGGGCGCAATACCTGTTCTGCCTCTTCTTTGCGTGGTTGTTTCATTGGACCGCGCTTCTGATGATCCTGCCCTTTCTCGTCGTGCAGGTCGGGCTGTTCCGGAAATATTTTGCCTTCTCGATCGTTGCGGCGGTCCTGCTGCTCCCTGTCGTATGCAAAGCGGTGGTGTGGGTCGCGCTGCAAACGAAGTACGCCTATTTCTTTGAATCCGACCTGAACAATTCCCGTGCCAATCCGGTCAATATTCTTTATCATCTCGCTGCCTTTGTTCTGACCGGGTTTGTGCTCAGAGAGCATATCGGGAAAGACAAAAGCGCATATGCGCTCCTGTGCATGCAGTTTTTTGCCTTGCTTCTGTCGGCAAGCAGCCTGCTGATTTCCGTCTCCGAAATGATCGCGCGCCTGACCATGTTTTTCCAGATCTATCAGTTGCTTCTCATTCCCCGCTGCTGCATATACCTTCGCACCGGCGCGGGAAAAACCGTGTTCGGCGGCGCCTATCTTCTGTTCTATGGCCTCTATATGGTGTATTATATCGTCCTGCAGGGGTATCATGCGGTATTGCCGTATCAATCGATCTTCGGGGTGGCGTAAGAGATGATCAGTATCATTGTTCCTGTCTATAATTGCGAACGCTTTCTCGATCGCTGCGTGGAGAGCCTGGTCGCGCAGACTTGTTCTGAGATCGAGATCCTTCTCGTCAACGACGGGTCAAAGGACGGCTCGCTTGCCGTCTGCCGCAAGTGGGAGGCGCGCGATAAACGCGTGATCGTCATCGATCGGCCCAACGGCGGCGTCAGCGCGGCGCGCAACGCCGGGCTCGACCGTGCCCGCGGGGATTATATCGCCTTTGTCGATGCGGATGACTACGTCGAGAGCACGATGTATGAAAAACTCGTCGGCGTTGCCCGAGAACGGGGCGCCGACCTTGTCTTTTGCCGGTACGAAAAGTTTGACGAGCACGGCGAGGTGACGCGGATCGATGAGCGCGCGGAGCTGCTCGGGCTGGAGCAGAAGAACGTCGCGCCCTTTGTCTACAACGGCGACAAGGACCTGATCGGCGGCTTTGTCTGGCGTTCGCTCTTTACCAGAGAGGTGGTCGGCGGCGGACGCTTCTCGCTCGACCAGGCGTTCAACGGCGTTGCGGTGGGGGAGGATGTCATCTTCCTGCTGCAAGCCGTTCTCCGCGCAAAAAAGGTCTGCTTTTTGGATGAGTGCCTCTATCACTACTACCAGCCCGCCTCATGGAGCGCCAAGTATGTGCTCAATGAGGGCTACGGCGTCTGCATGCGCCGCTATATCCTTGCGCTGAAAAAGGTCCTGCATGCGTTCGGGGAGGACGATCTCGCCGCTTCGCAGGATTTCTACGCCTATGATATTGTCGTTTCACAGTACATTGCGTTCCGTTCTTCCTATCGGCGCGATCTGAAGCGGCTGCTGAAAGAGGATGCGTTCTACCGGAATGCGACCTCGCGGGAAAGTCTTGCCGCCTATCGGAAGGTCTATCCGTTGGACAGTCTGAAAAAGAAAATACGGTTTTTCCTCCTGCGGCACCGCATGTTTGCGGCGTACAAGCTCATGAGAAAGTTTGCATGAGCCGTGCAAGTGAAAGCGAGTGAAAAGATGAGTCAACCGTCGACGGCAAAGCCGAAAAGTATCAAAAATAATTACATCTATAACCTCATTTACCAGATCCTCCTCGTCGTGGCGCCGCTCGTGGTGACGCCCTATGTCTCGCGCGTGCTGCTGCCGGCGGGCATCGGGATGCAGAGCTACGGCGCGTCCATCGTCTCCTACTTTGCACTGGTCGCGGCGCTCGGGACGACGACGTTCGGCCCCAAGGTCATCGGCACCCTGCAAAAGGATGCGGAGGGAAGAAGCAGAAAATTTTGGGAGATCCTGATCGTCCGTCTGACGATGACGGCGGTCTCTTTTGTCTTTTATCTGGGCTATATCTTTCTTGTCGAGGCGGACGAGCGGCTGGTGGCGCTCATCTTCGGGCTGCAGCTGATCGGGACCGTACTCGATGTCTCCTGGTTCTTTCAGGGTATGGAGGAGTTCGGGAAGATCTCTCTGAGCAGCATCTTCTTCCGCCTCGCGCATATCGCATGCACCTTTCTCTTTATCCGTCAGGAGTCCGATCTTGCGTTGTATGTGCTCTTCGGCGTTGCATTTCCGCTTGCCGCGAACGTCTCGCTCTGGGTATATCTTCCCAAGTACCTCGTCAGGGTAAAGGGCGTCAGGCCTTTTTCCGACATCAAGGTCATCCTGCAGCTCTTTGTGCCCTCCGTCGCCATTCAGGTGTACACCATTCTCGATAAGTCGATGATCGGCTGGTTTGTCGAGGGGACGGAGCAGAACGGCTACTATGAACAGGCGGAGAAGGTCGTCAAGATGTCCATCGCGGTCATAAGCTCCTTGGGGACGGTCATGCTTCCGCGCATCGCGCAGAAGTTCAAGGAGGGGGACAGGCAGGGGCTGGAGTTCTATCTCTACAAACTGTACCGATGCGTCATGCTTGCCGGCGTGCCGATGATGTTCGGGCTCATCGTCATCTCCGACGTCTTTGTTCCCGTCTTTTTCGGTCCCGGCTATGAAGAATGTATCGTCCTGCTGTGCGTGTTCAGCCTGCTTGCGCTGTTCATGGGGCTGAACAGCGTCACCAATTCGCAGTATCTTGTCCCGACCGATCGTCAGAACGTCTTTACGGTCATCGTGATCATCGGCGCGGTCGTCAACTGCTGCCTCAATCTCGTGCTCATTCCCCATTATCAGGCGCTGGGCGCGTGCATCGCGTCCGTCATCGGTGAGTTTGTCGTGCTGGCCGCGGGCTTTCTCTATGTTGCGAAGAAAAAGCTCTTCCGCATCCTGCCCATCTTCACCACGTCCTTCCGCTACTGGATCGGCGGGGCGGTCATGTTCGTCTGCCTGTACTACCTGAAGGGTATGCTGGAGGCTTCCACCTGGTGGCTCATCGCGCTCATCCTCATCGGCATTGCCATCTACGCGCTTTGCCTGCTCATCCTGCGCGACCCGCTCTTTTTTGAGTTGTGCGGAAAGGTGTTCGGAAAAGTTTTCCGCAGAAGGCATGCCGGATCTGCTGCGGGCGCGTCCGCTGCGGAAGGGGGAGAAGAGGCGGAGCCTGCATCGCCCGAAGGGGGTGCCGCGGGCAATGAGCATGGCGCGGACGACGGAAAAAAATAGAGATCTTCTGCCTGCGGCGCGCACCGCGGGCTTTGTTTTTGCCGGCGAAGGAGGGAAAATTTTCAAAATCTCTTTACACGCGGCGGGTTTTGTTATATAATAGTCCACAGAGGGGTGCTTATGCGTACCGTATTTGAAAGCTGGAAATACCTTTTCAAAAATATCCTGTTTCTGCTGCCGTTTTCCCTCGTGCCGGCAGTCTTTCTGTCGTTGTCTCTCGACTATAACTGTATCCATACGGTGTGGTATGGTTTTTTTACGGGGGAGCCGCGCGCGGAGTTTCTGGAGTATCTGCACGCCTGGAGTTTTCTCCGCATCGATGACTGGCTGGGCGCGCTCTACAGCCTGATCGCGATCGTGGCTACCATCTTTGCGTTTTCCGTTCTTCTCTGTTTTGTCGAAAAACATATGCGCCTCGGGAAGCGCACGCTGAGCGGGCTTTGGCAGCAGACAAAAAATATCCTGCCCTCCGTTGCAGTGTACACGCTGCTGATGGTCGTGTTTTACGAGATCTGGGCGATCGTGCTCTCCGCGGTGCTGTTTGCCATTGCGAGTATCTCTGCCACGCCTGCAGTCTATGTGCTCTCGCTGATTGCGATGCTGGCGTTCGGGTTTGTGCTCATCTACCTGATGACCATCCTCTATCTGTGGCTGCCGTGCAAGCAAATGACGGGCTTCCGCTTCTTTGAGGCGTTCTTCTATTCCTACCGCCTGATGGTGGGGGTGCGGGGGAAACTTCTGCTCTCCTTTGCGATCTCCGCCGTCGGGATGTTCCTCATCCTCGTGCTTTGCGCGCTGCTGCCCTATGCCGCGTATCACATCATCGCGGTCATCCTGTTCCTCTTCCTCTTCCTCAACTTCGGCATCCGCATGGAGACGCTCTACTTCGAGACGGATAAGCTGGACAGAGAGGATATCCTTCGTCACAAGTGGGAGTATTAAGATGCGGTTCCGCAATGCCTTTCATATCACCATCGATAACTTTTCCAGCGCGTTCAAGCTGCTGCTGTACCGGCTGATCGTCAGCGTGCTGACGCTCAGTCTTGTCTACGTCATCCTGGAGCTTGCGCTGAGCGTTATCGTGACGAGCGCCGAAGTGGATTCGCTCATCGCTCTGGTCGGCGAGTTCTTCCGGGCGCTCGTGAGCGGGGACAGCGTACGGCTCTCCACCTTCCAGGCGGACTTCACCGCCGCCCTTGCGGATGTCCTCAGGCTCATTGCCGAAAACGGCGGGGCGATCGCGGGCGCGGTCGTCGGCGTGTGTCTCATCTATCTGCTGTCCCGTTTCTTAAACGGACTTTCGCACTTTGCCGCGGCAAGCATCATGAACGACAGAATGAGCGCATTTTCGCGCACGATCTTCTCCGAGGCGTTCTTCCGCAACCTCGGCTCGGCGGCGCTCTATGAGGTCATCTATGTGCCGCTCACCTTCATCTATGACGCACTCACGCTGCTCGCGTGCTGGTTTTTGTTCTTCTATCTGCCTTCGCTGTTCCCGTCCTGGGGGTTCTTGTCCGTGCTCATCGCACTGTCTCTGACGGTCGCGGTGTATCTGTGCATGCAGTCGTTAAAGCTGACCTTTGTCTCGGCGTGGATCCCGTCCGTTCTCTCGGGAAAGGAAACGGTGACGCGGGGCATGTCGCTGTCCTTCCGGCACCGGAAGAACTTTTTGCATCGGTTTGCCAGCTTTCTCGTGGCGAACTATATCATCGTCGTCGTCAACCTCGTCTTTATGTTGTTCACGCTGGGGAGCGCGGGACTGATCACGGTGCCGCTCTCCTATCTGTTCCTGCTCGCCATCCAGTTCGTCCATTACTACGAGGACAGCGGCAAGAAGTACTTTATCTCCGTCAACAACATTGCGGGGGACGCGGAGGCGCCGACGGGGGATTCTCTGGAGGAGATCAATAAGAAGATCAATGCGCCTGCGGAGGAGAAACCTGCGTCCGATGGCGCGGACAACGCGCAGGAACATTGAGGCGCGCACGAACATCAAACGGAAACGCACGGCGCTCTGCGCCGAAGCATAATCAATAAGGAGTGGAAAGTATGAGTTATCAGAGCATCTATGAAGCATGGCTTGCCGATCCCCGTCTCGCTGCGGCGGACAAGAAGGAGCTGGAGGGCATCACCTCCAACGAAAAGGAGAAGGAATACCGCTTCGGCGGCGAGCTGGAATTCGGTACGGCGGGCATGCGCGGCATCATCGGCTGCGGCATGAACATGATGAACGTCTACACCGTCATGCGCGCGACGCAGGGGCTTTCCGAGTATATCAAGACGCTTCCTGCCTCCGATCAGGCGAAGGGCGTCGTCATCTCCTACGATACGCGCAGGAATTCCCGCCTGTTCGCGGAGAAGGCGGCGAGCGTGCTCGCCAAGAACGGCATCAAGGCATACCTCTTTGACGACGTGCATCCCGTTCCCATGCTCTCCTATGCGGTGCGCTATCTAGGGACGATCGCTGGCATCATGATCACCGCGTCGCACAATCCCAAGGAATACAACGGCTATAAGGTCTACGGCGAGGACGGCGCGCAGATGTCGCCTGAGGCGACCAAGATCGTCGTCGGCTTCATCGAGAAGATCACCGACTATCTCTCCGTCACAGGGGACGAGGAAAGCCCGCTCATTGTACCCGTTCCCAAGGAAGTGGACGACACCTATATCGAGGCTTTGAAGAAGCTCACGCTCTCCAAAGAGGCGGTCGAAAAGTGCGGCAAGGACCTGAAGCTCGTCTATACGCCCGTACACGGCTCGGGCTATGTCCCCGTCACCCGTATTCTCAGGGAGCTGGGCATCAACGTCACCGTCGTCGAAGAACAGACGACCAAGGATATCGAGTTCTCCACCGTCGCTGTGCCCAACCCCGAATTTAAGGAGACGCTCTCCATGGGCATTGCGCTTGCGAACAAGATCCACGCGGACGTCGTGTTCGGCACCGACCCCGATTCCGACCGTCTGGGCGTTGCCGTCAAGAACGAGAAGGGCGAGTTTGTCGCGCTCTCGGGCAACCAGGTCGGCATTCTTTTGCTTGACTACATCCTCACCCGCCTGAAGGAGGAGAACGCGCTGCCCGCAAACGCGGCGGTCGTCAAGTCCTTCGTCACGACGGGCATGGCAAAGGCGATCTGCGCAGACTTCGGCGTCGCACTCTTCGAGACGCCCGTCGGCTTCAAGTTCATCGGCGAGAAGATCAAGCAGTGGGAAGCGGACGGCTCGCACACCTTCGTGTTCGGGTTCGAGGAGTCCTGCGGGTATCTGCGCGGCACGCACGCGAGGGATAAGGACGCCGTCGTCGCCTCCATGCTGTGCGCCGAGATGGTCTGCTATTACACCTATATCGGCAAGACGGTCTGGGGAAGATTGCAGGAGATCTATACGAAGTACGGCTTCGTGCTGGACAAGAACGTCTCCATTCAGTACTCCGGTCTGAACGCGATGAAGGAGATGAACGCCGTCGTCGACGCACTCAAGACGGTCAGCGTCGAGGGCTTCGGCCCCTTCAAGGTGGAGGCGGTGCGCGATTATTCCGCATCCATCCGCCGCACCGTGGACGGCAAGACGGAGACGCTGGATATTCCCAAGTGCAACTGCGTCTACTACGAACTGGAGGGCGGCTCGTTCATCTGCGTGCGTCCTTCGGGGACGGAGCCCAAGCTCAAGATCTACTATTCCGTGAAGGCCGCTTCCGAGGCGGACGCCGAACAGGCGCTCGAGGAGGCAAAGGTCTCCGTTCAGAAGCTGCTTGACAGCGTCAAGAAGTAATAACAACCGTTTGCGCCCCGCGCGGCAATGCCGCGCGGGGCGCTGCCGTATGCTGTCAAAGCGCTCTTCGTCGCAGCGACGCCTGCTTGTCGGGCGCACTTCGCGGCAACGGCCGCTGTGCCGGGTGCGAATTGATGCGGTGCGAGGGCTTGCGCTGTGAGATCTTCGCCGCGCGCGCCCGCTTTTGCGGGCGCGCGCGGCAAGGTTCGCGCAATAGAAGCATTTATTTTACTTTTTTATAAAATATATACTTTTGCTTTGCCCGAACATATTGACAATCCGCATGGCTGTCTGTATAATGAGGAAGAAGGAGGGGATCGGTTATGATCTATCTCAAAGATTTCAGGCAGGGGCGGCTTCTGTACGAGGCGCTGGATTCGGACGTACGGCTTGGGATCCTGGAAGAGCTTCTGGAGAACAAGGAGCTCAACCTTGCCTATTTTGCCAAGCGGTTTGACGTCTCCAACGGCGCGATCACCGCGCATGTCAAAAAATTGCACGCGGCGGGGCTGATCGAGATCTCCACGTCCTCGGGGATCCGCGGGACGCAGAAGATCTGTTCGCTTGCCGCGGACAAGATCGTCATAGATTTTCTCTCCCGTCCGCATGAGGAGGGAAGAGTGGAGTCGGCGAGTATCGACGTCGGGCAATATGCCGACTACGAGGCGCACCCGACCTGCGGCATTGCCACGCGCGAGCATATCGTCGGCAGATTTGACGATCCCGCGTGTTTCTCCTATCCCGAGCGCTTCCGCGCGGGCATTTTGTGGATGGCATACGGCTATGTCGAGTACTTCGTTCCCAACTACGTCGCCGAGGGCGCAGAGCTTGCCGAGCTGCAGATCTCCCTGGAGATCGCCTCCGAAGCGCCCGGCTATGTCGCCTATTATCCGAGCGACATTTCCTTTTCGCTCAACGGCAGGCTGCTCGGCGTCTATCAGAGCAAGGGCGAGTACAACGACCGCACGGGGACTGTCAGCCCCTCGTGGTGGTACGGCAATCTCGGGCAGTACGGAAAAAAGGTGATGATCGCAGTCAACGAGCACGGCAGCTTTTTCGGCGGAGCGAAGGTCTCCGAAGTGCGCCTGTCCGATCTCAAGATCGTCGCGGGGGAGCAGATCCGCTTCCGCATTGCCGTGCCCGAGGACGCCGTTCACCGCGGCGGCTTTACCCTCTTCGGCAAGGGCTTCGGCGATTATGATGATGGGATTGCGTGCAAATTCATCTTCAAGTGATTTTTGTACGCATTTCTCGCGTGATACTTTGTCGAACTTGTGCGGCAGCCGCACGCAAAAATGGTCATAACGCGCATTTCCCGCGTAATATAATTTGCAAAAAAATAAATGACAGGTCAAACTATGGATATTCAGGCATTATCGGCAAAATTTGGCATCAACGCAGAATACGTCAAAGAGGGGACGTTCCCCGTCTTCGAACGGCGCATTGCGGGTAAAAAAGTGCTTCTTGTCGCCGATCAGACGACACAGCGGTTTCTGCCCCGTATTGAACCCGTCGTGCGCGCTTCGGCGGCGCATTGCGGGACATTCATCCTGCCCGAGCGCGAGCCCGTGGCGGATAAGCCCACCGTCGCCGCCGTCTCTGCGGCAGGGGATGGGTACGACTACCTGCTCGCCGTTGGCGCGGGCACGCTCAACGATCTGTGCAAGTATGCGGGATTCCTGACCCACCGATCAAGCGGCGTGTATGCGACGGCGCCGTCGATGGACGGCTTCACCTCGGGCGTGACGCCCCTTATCGAGGACGGGTTCAAGATCACCCGTCCCGCGCAGACGGCGTCCGACGTCCTCATCGATCCTGTCCTTCTATGCAAGGCGCCCCGCATCATGATCGGCGCGGGCGTGGGGGATATCCTCGCCAAGTACTGCTGTCTCACCGACTGGCGCATCTCCTCCTATCTCACGGGCGAGGTTTACGGGGAGGAGGCGGCTTCGCTCATGTATGACGCCGTCCGCGCCTGCGACGAGAGCATCCCCGCTCTGCAGCGCGGCGAGGCGGCGGGCGTGGAAAAGCTCATGGAAGCGCTGCTCGTCTCCGGATACGCAATGGTGATTGCGGGTAATTCCCGCCCCGCGTCGGGTGCGGAGCATCACATGAGCCATTTCCTGGAAATGGACTTCCTGCGCCGTGGCAAGCACATCCCGCTGCATGGCGTCAAGGTGGGGCTTGGGACGATCGTCTCCCTCTATCTATATGAGACGCTCAAGAGCCGTCCCGCGTTCGAGGGCTGTGAGCGCGTCTATGCCGAGGCGGAAAAGCTCCCCGGGCATGCCTATGCGGAAGAGGTGCTTGCTTCTCTCGGCTGTCCTACGCGCTTCTCGCAGCTGGACGTCGGGGCGGACACCGTGCGCCGCATGTTTCTGGAGGCGTACAAGATCCGCGACCGCTTCACCATTCTCACCCTGTACTGCACCAAGGGCTGGATGGACACCGTCGCCGACGAGCTGATGGAGAGGTTCTTTTGATGAAGGTCGGCATCTCCACCGCGTCGCTCTTTTTGCGCAAAAACAATGAAGAGGCGCTGCCGCTCTTTGATCGGTGGGGCGTTCCCTGCGCCGAGGTGTTTCTGACTTCCTTCTGTGAATATGCGCCCGCCTTTGCGCGCACGCTGGCAGTTGCAAAGGGAGGAGTTGAGATTCACTCCGTGCACGTCCTCAACACGCAGTACGAGCCGCAGCTCTATGCCGAGCATCCGCGTGTTTTGGAGGACGCCTACGGCTGGCTTAAGGAGGTATTGGCGTCGGCGAACATTCTGGGCGCGCACAATTATACCTTCCACGGCATCGCGCGCTTAAAGCGTACCTTCCGTGAAAACTGGCAGCGCTTTTCCGCCCTGACGGCGCAGATCTATGAGACCTGCCGCGCGGCGGGCGTGCGGCTGTGCTACGAAAACGTCGAATGGGCGCTCTATAACCGCCCGGGACTGTTTGCGCTGCTGAAAAAGGATTGCCAAGGTCTCGGCGGCGTGCTGGATATCAAACAGGCGCGCATTACGGGCTATGACTGGCGGGAATACCTCGCCGACATGGGGAGTAACCTTGCGACCGTGCACGTCAGCGATGTGACGGCAGAGGGCAAAATGTGCCTTCCGGGACAGGGTGTCTTTGACTTTGCGGAACTGTTCGCGCGGCTTCGGGGCATCGGGTTCGACGGCGCGGTGCTCATTGAAAATTACGCCCGCGACTATGACGAGCCGGAAGAGCTCCGTCGCTCCTTTGAATATCTCGCCGATCTTGCGGCAAAGGGGTAAGAATGAAAAATTCGATGGATGATCGGGCCGATTCTTCGTAATCTCCAACGATCTGCGGAAGCATATCATATGCGGGAGAGTTTTGATGGAATATAAAGTCAGACAATCCAAGGTCATGACCGCCGTTGGGGCTGCCGTTCTGATTGTTGCGGGGGCTTTGTTTGGTGGGCTGATGGTATATGCGATCATTCAGGCTGTATCTGCATCTAATTCGGAAGATCTCCTGCTGCATGTGCTCGTGAGCGTATGTTCCCTGCTTGTTGCGATCTCCTTGATCGGCGTTGCGATTCATACGATTTGGAAGTATTACCATGTGGTCGATATTTTTCAGAAAGATCGGCTTGTGCGTATGAGTGCGAATAAAATCAAATATGTTGTGCTGTATCGTGACGTCATAAAGGTGACGCGTTCCCATTTTTTGGGAGAATGTCTGATCATTTGCAAGGGTCCCATCAAAATGCAAAATGGAAAAATTGCTTCTAAGATTCTTATGGAATTTTACAGTAAGACGGATTTTTTGAAGATTCAACAGATCATTGGAAAGTGTTGTTTTGTGCCGTGCGACGGTGATTAGTGAGATCTGTTTGCGTTCCGCCGTTCCTTTGAATATCTCGCCGACCTTGCGGCAAAGAGGTAAGAATGAAAAAAATTGATTTGTATGAGGCATTTGGAGTTCCGCGCGGTGAGGCGCGGCAGGGGTATCTCGCCTGCTATACGCATACGCCCATGCGCGAGATGGCGCGCCGCAGAACACATCCCGCCATTCTCGTCATACCGGGCGGCGCGTATGCGATGATCTCCGAGCGCGAGAGCGAGCCCGTCGCCCTTCA
>CALVWM010000030.1 GCA_944367185.1 uncultured Clostridia bacterium
TTCCAGCGTTCCAACCAGGGAACGTGCCTCAATCAGCGTCCCATCATCACGACGGGGGACAGGGTGGCAAAGGGCGAAGTCATTGCGGACGGCCCTTCCACCAACAACGGCGAGCTCGCGCTCGGCAAGAATATCCTCGTCGGCTTCATGGAGTGGGAAGGCTATAACTACGAGGACGCGATCCTCATTTCCGAGAAGCTCGTCCAGGACGACGTGTTCACCTCCATTCATATCGAGGAGCACGAGACGGAAGCACGGGATACCAAGCTCGGCGAAGAGGAGATCACGCGCGATATTCCCAACGTCGGTGACGACGCCCTGAAAGACCTCGACGAGGACGGCATCGTCCGCATCGGCGCAGAGGTCGGCAGCAACGATATCCTTGTCGGTAAAGTTACCCCCAAGGGCGAGGCGGAGCTCACCCCCGAAGAGCGCCTTCTGCGCGCGATCTTCGGCGAGAAGTCCCGCGAAGTCCGCGATACCTCGCTGCGCGTGCCGCACGGCGAGGGCGGTATTGTCGTGGACGTCAAGATCTTCACCCGTGAAAACAAGGATGAACTTTCCCCCGGCGTCAACAAGCTCGTGCGCGTGTATATCGCGCAGAAGCGAAAGATCCAGGTCGGCGACAAGATGGCGGGCCGCCACGGCAACAAAGGCGTCATCTCCCGCGTGCTGCCGCTTGCCGATATGCCCTTCCTGCCCGACGGCACGCCTTTGCAGATCCTTTTGAATCCCCTGGGCGTCCCGTCGCGTATGAACATCGGACAGGTCCTGGAAGTCCACCTCGGCTATGTGTGCCGCCAGCTCGGCTGGAAGATCGCCACGCCCGTCTTTGACGGCGCGACCGAGAAGGACATCGAGCAGTTGTTCGCGGAAAACAATCTCTACAACCCCGAAGGCAAGGTGGACGGCAAGTTCCAGGTGTTTGACGGCAGAACGGGCGAACCGTTTGAAAACCGCGTCACGATCGGCATTATGTACATGATTAAGCTCATTCACCTCGTCGACGACAAGATCCATGCGCGTTCCATCGGTCCTTATTCCATGGTCACGCAGCAGCCCCTCGGCGGTAAGGCGCAGTTCGGCGGTCAGCGCTTCGGCGAAATGGAAGTCTGGGCGCTCGAGGCGTACGGCGCGGCGCACATTCTGCAGGAGATCCTGACGGTCAAGTCGGACGATATCGTCGGACGTGTCAAGACGTACGAGAGCATCGTCAAGGGCAACAACATCTCCGAGCCGGGCATTCCCGAGGCATTCAAAGTGCTCCTCAAGGAGCTTCAGTCCCTCGCGCTCGACGTCAAAGTGCTCACCGAGAACAACGACGAGCTCATCATCCGCGAGTTTGACGACGAGGACGACAGAGATGCCCGCCGTGATGACAGGCACGATGTCGAGCAGGATTTCGACTTCGGGCTTCCCGACGAGGACGAGGAGGACGAGAGCATCGGCTCCATCTTCGACGAAGCGGGCGAGGACGAGGATTTCGTCTCCGACGATCTGTTCAGTGCGGACGAAGACGAGGATGAGGACGATCTGTCCGACGTGGACGACGACTTCTCCTTCGGCGATCTCTTCGGCGACGAGGAGGAAAAGGAGGACGCGTCCGATGCGTCCGACGATACGAGCGCAAGCGACCTCTTCGGCGATGAGGATGACGAATAAAGGGAGGGTTTTATGTACGAATTAAACGATTTCAATTCCATTCAGATCAGCATTGCATCTCCCGAAAAGATCAGGGAATGGTCGTACGGCGAAGTGACCAAGCCCGAGACCATCAACTACCGCACGCAAAAGCCCGAACGGGACGGCCTGTTCTGCGAAAAGATCTTCGGCCCCACCAAGGACTGGGAGTGCCACTGCGGCAAATATAAGCGCATCCGCTACAAGGGCATCGTCTGCGAGAAGTGCGGCGTCGAGGTGACGCGCGCCAAGGTCCGCCGCGAGCGCATGGGGCATATCGAGCTCGCCGCGCCCGTCTCGCACATCTGGTATTTCCGCGGCGTGCCCAGCAAGATCGGGCTTCTGCTCGATATCGGACCCAAGGCATTGGAGCAGGTCATCTACTTCGCCTCCTATATCGTGCTCGATCCCGGCTACCTCAGCAAGCTCCTCGTGCTTCTGCACAACGGCGCATTCGATATGAGCGCGGGCAAGGATCATGCCGCGATCGTCGGTCTGACCGAGCTCAAAGAGGTCGCCGTCTATGAGACGCGCGAAGAGGCTAAGACCGCCTATGCCGAGGCGCTCTCCGCAGAGCTTGCGGCAGAGGAGTCCCTTCTGACCGCCGCGCGCGAGCTCAACGATCTGAAGGACGTCTCCGCCTCCGCCGTCAGGACGGCGCTCGAGACCAAGGCGCTGCTCGAAAAGATGAACGGCGGCGCGAACATCGAGCTGTATTCCCTCAAGGAGCGCTCGGGCGAGAACGGCAAGTCCTATGCACTCCTCAAGCGCAGCGCGAAGCTGCTCAGATCGGAGGCGGTGGACGGCGAGACGCTGCCCGTCATCCTCGAGCAGGAGAAGGAGAGCATCGTCTACAAGCAGGTCGTCAACGATAAGCGCCTGAGCGAAGTGCGCGATTATATCGGCGAGGACAGCGTGACGGGGCTCAAAGTCGGCATGGGCGCGGAGGCGATCCGCGAACTGCTGATGGCGGTCGATCTCGAAAAGGAGAGCGAACTGTGTAAAGAAATCATTGAGAGCAACGCGACGGGGCCCAAGCGCGTCAAGGCGATCAAGCGCATCGAGATCGTCGAGGCGTTCCGCAAGAGCGGCAACCGCCCCGAATGGATGATCCTCACCGTGCTGCCCGTCATCCCGCCCGATCTTCGCCCCATGGTCCAGTTGGACGGCGGCAGATTTGCCTCTTCCGATCTCAACGACCTGTACCGCCGCGTCATCAACCGCAACAACCGCTTAAAGCGCATGATCGAGCTGAACGCGCCCGAGATGATCGTCAAGAACGAGAAGCGCATGCTGCAGGAAGCGGTGGACGCCCTCATCGATAACGGCCGCCGCGGAAAGCCTCTGTCCGGTCCTTCCAACCGCGAACTCAAGTCCCTCTCCGGACTGCTGCGCGGCAAGCAGGGCAGATTCCGTCAGAACCTTCTGGGCAAGCGCGTCGACTACTCCGGCCGTTCGGTCATCGTCGTCGGCCCCGAGCTCAAGATCTATCAGTGCGGCCTTCCCAAGGAGATGGCGATCGAGCTGTTCAAGCCCTTCGTCATGAAGCGCCTTGTGGAGACCAACAAGTGCCACAATATCAAGAGCGCGAAGCGCACCGTGGAAAAGGGCAAGGACTTCGTCTGGGACGTTCTTGAGGAGGTCATCAAGGAGCATCCCGTTCTTCTCAATCGTGCGCCCACGCTGCACCGTCTTTCCATTCAGGCGTTCGAGCCTATTCTGATCGAGGGCAGGGCGATCAAGATCTCGCCCCTCGTCTGCGGCCCCTTCAACGCCGACTTCGACGGCGACCAGATGGCTGTGCACCTGCCTCTGTCCATCGAGGCGCAGGCAGAAGCGCGCTTTCTGATGCTGTCCGCCAACAATATTCTCAAGCTCGCCGACGGCAAGTCGGTCATGAGTCCCACGCAGGATATGATCATCGGCGCGTACTACCTGACCATCCTCAGAAGGGAAGAGGGCAAGAAGTACAACGAGCTCTGCCGTCCCGACGAGAACGGCGAGGAGTATATCCCGCCCGTCTATTCCTCCTTTGACGAGGCGCTCATGAGCTATCAGCTCAAGGACGTGCATTGTCAGGACGAAATTTACGTCCGCCGCACCGTGGAGCTGCCCGCCGGCAAGTTCGACGATCTCGAACTGCCCTACGAGCGCACCTACGACAGGGATGCCAATGTCCCCAACAACGGGCTGCGCGGGCACGTCTATGTCACGAAGGACGAAGAGACAGGGCATATGTTCGTTACGGGTACGCTCAAGACGACGGTCGGCAGGATCATCTACAACGACAACATGCCCCAGGATCTGAACTTTGTCCGCCGCGAGAAGCCCGAGGACTATTTGAAGCTCGAGCTCTCCACCGAATTCATCGGCGGTGCAAGGGCGATCGGCAAGAAGCACCTCGCGCGCATCGTCGAAGCGTGCTTCAAGACGGGCTATGCGCCCAAGGCGGCGGCCGTTCTGGACGCCATCAAGGAGCGCGGCTACAAGTATTCGACGCTCGCCGCACTCACGACCTCCGTCTTCGATATGAAGATCCCCGAAGAGAAGGACGCGATCGTTCAAAACGCGGAGGAGCAGGTCGCGGGCATCGCAAAGAAGTATGCGCGAGGCCTCCTGCGCGAAGAAGAGCGCTACAACGCGGTCATCAAGGTCTGGGACGACGCGACCGATCAGGTCGCGGGGCTTCTGAAGAAGCAGGGCGAAGCGGATAAGTTCAACCCCATCTGGATGATGGCGGACTCGGGCGCCCGCGGCTCGATCGACCAGATCAAGCAGCTTTCGGGCATGCGCGGCCTCATGGTCAACCCGCAGGGTAAGAAGATCGAGGTCCCCGTCAAGTCCTGTTTCAGAAACGGGCTCTCCGTTCTGGAGTACTTCATCTCCTCGCACGGCGGCCGCAAAGGCCTTGCGGATACGGCGCTCAAGACGGCAGACTCGGGCTATCTGACCCGCCGTCTCGTCGACGTCTCGCAGGACGTCATCGTCCGTGAGGACGACTGCTGCGCGGGCAAGCGTCCCCGCCCCACCTTCGTCAAGGCGATCACCAACAGCTCGGGCGACATCATCGAGTCGCTTGAAGATCGTCTGACGGGCAGATTTGCCGCCGAGGATATCCTCGACGACGAGGGGACCGTGCTCGTTGCATGCAACGAGATGATCTCCGAGAACATGGCAAAGACCATCGCCGGGCTGGAGCGCTACAAGACGAGCGGCGTTCCCATCCGCTCCATCTTCAACTGTACGACCCGTTACGGCGTGTGCGCAAAGTGCTACGGCAAGGACATGGCGACTACCCTTCCCATCAAAGTGGGCGAGGCGGTCGGCGTCATTGCGGCGCAGTCCATCGGCGAGCCCGGCACCCAGCTCACGATGCGTACCTTCCACACGGGCGGTATCGCGGCAACGGGCGACATCACGCAGGGTCTTCCCCGTGTCGAAGAGCTCTTCGAAGCGCGCAAGCCCAAGGGCGTTGCGACCATCTGTGAGTTCGCCGGCATCGCGCAGGTGGACGACAAGGACAACAACCTCAAGCACATCGTCATCACGGAGGAGGGCACGGGCGTGCCGCTCAAGGACTATGAGCTTCCCTTCAACGCGGAGCTGCTCGTCAAGAACGGCGACAAGGTCGTTCCCGGCACCCAGCTCAACGCAGGTTCGGTCAACCCGCAGGACATCATCCGCGTCGAGGGCGTCAAGGGCGTGCAGGACTATATCCTTCACGAGGTCCAGTCCGTCTACCGTTCGCAGGGCGTCGATATCAACGACAAGCACGTCGAGATCATCGTTCGCCAGATGATCCGTAAGGTCCGCATCGAGAACGCGGGCACGACCGATATGCTGCCCGGTCAGTTCGTCGATATGTTCACGTTTGAAGAGCAGAACGAAAAGACCATCATGGCAGGCGGCGTACCTGCAACGGCAAAGCGCGTGCTTCTGGGCATCACCAAGGCGGCGCTTGCGACCGACTCCTTCCTGTCGGCGGCCTCCTTCCAGGAGACGTCGCGCGTCCTCACCGAGGCGGCGATCTGCACCAAGCGCGATCCGCTCATCGGCCTGAAAGAGAACGTCATCATCGGCAAGCTCATTCCCGCCGGTACGGGCATGAAGGACTGCAAGAACATCTCCGTGCAGGTCACGGGCGGCTACCGTGACATGGCTGCGCCCGCTGCAGATACGGAAAACGCATAATGCAATCATCTAAGACCCGTCGCTTGACGGGTCTTTTGCATTTCCTCTCCTGCGTGTCTGCGCAGCGTGCGTCCTTCCGCAATGTGTCGTTTTGGTTGCAAAGATCCTGCCGATATGCTATCCTTTTGTCATCCGGAGGTATCATCATGAAAAACCGTGAAATCCTTGCGATCGCCATGCGGCAGTCTGCGATCGACAGCGGCTGTTCGCCTGAGGACTTTGCATGCGCGGAACACAAAGTCGTTCCGTCCGTGAAGCGTGCTCAGGCCAGAAAATATCTGGAACTTCCCTTTTTGTGCGACTTTACCTCCTACGGGAGCAACGTCGTCGCCTCTGCCTGCGCGGAGCTTGCGCCGATCGCGCGGGCGTACCTCGGCCGCGTTTCCGCCGCACACTGCTTTGATGCGCCCAATCTGCATATCCTCGCCGAAATGCTCCGCCCCAAGGGGATGGACGTGAGTATCATGGCGGAGTACTTCCTGCCCGATCCTGACGCCCTGAAGCCGCTTCCCTGCGGCTTGGAGCTGCGCGTCCTCGAACAGGAACAGTTTTCCGGGCTATATCTCCCGCAGTGGGGGAACGCGCTGTGCGAGAAGCGCAGGGATCTGGATGTGCTCGCTGTCGGCGCATATGAATGCGGTACGTTGGTCGGACTGGCGGGCTGCTCGGCAGACTGCGAGGAAATGTGGCAGATCGGAATTGACGTTCTGCCCGCGTACCGCAGGCGGGGCATCGCCTCGGCGCTCACGAGCAGGCTGGCATGGGAGATCCTGCAACGTGGGAAGGTGCCATTTTATTGTGCGGCATGGTGCAACCTTGCCTCCGTGCGAAACGCCATCCGCAGCGGGTTCCGTCCCGCCTGGGTACAGATGACGGTCAGACCGATTGATGAGATCGCTGCGTGCCATGGGACCAACGGCCTGTGAGCACGAACGCAAACGCCCGTCGTGCGGGCGTTTTTGCTGTCCGAAAAAATTTTTTTGAAAAATTTTGCAGATACTCCAACAAAAGGGGGGCTTCATGCGTTGTAAGAGTGAAAGGCGGTGATCCCCCCACAAAAAATCAATGGAGGAAGCAATCATGAAAAAGTTTATCGCAATTTGTTCGGCAGTATTGGCAGGCACGGCGCTTCTCGCGTTCGCGGGATGCGGTACAGACTCGGCGCAGGGCAGCCTTCTCTCGGGCGGACTGGGCGGCGAGGGAACCGGAGTGGAGGCGGGCGCGCGCGATGCGTACGGCGTCGGCGCAATCACAACGGCGGAGCTTCTCTCCGCAATCACCCCCGCGGCGGAGGCGGCGCCGCTCTCGCAGGTCACGGAAGATGGCACGGCGGTACAGCCCACGCAGGAGGAACTGGAGACCTTCAACGAGTACTTCGTCACGCTCAACACCTTCCTCGGCGGAGAAGGCTTTACGACGACGGTCGTGGCAAACCCCGATGCGGCATACGCCTTCAACTACAAGCTCACCGTCGAGGGGACGCAGTTGGACGGCACCGTCATCTCGCAGGTCATGTACTATTCGGAGGAGAGCGTCGCCGTCCGTCCCGACGATGACGACGACGATAACGAGCGCGTGGAGGCGTACCGTCTGACGGGCGTTGTCATCCTCGACGGCGTCTCCTATGAGATGAGCGGCTACCGCAGCGTGGAGACGGAGGAGGAGCGAGATGAGACGGAAGTCAGCGAGGAATTGTGGATCCGCGCGTCGCACCCCACCGAGGCGGGTACCTATGTGCAGATGAATCTGGAGACGGGCACGGAAGAAGAGCACGGCGAGACGGAGACGGAGCGCGAATATGTGTACAGCATCTACCGCGGCGGCAGCCTCGTCGAGCGTGCGAGCGTCGATTTTGAGACGGAGAACGAAAACGGCAGGACGGAGACGGAATACGAGCTGGGTATCCTCAAGGACGGCGAGCGCACCACCTATGAAGTCGAGCGTGCGGAGCGCGCGAACGGCACCGTCACCATCGGCGTCAACTATCGCCTCGCAAACGGCGAGCGCGGCAGGTTCGTGATCACGCAGACCGCGGACGGGCTCAGCTATGCATTCGACGACGGCGGCCGCATCGATTTCGACGACGATTGGGATGATTGGGACGACTGATCGCGGCTGATCGCGGGAAGCATGGAAGCCGGCGCCCTCTTGACAGAGGGCGCCAAAACCTGATATAATCAAGCGACGGGAGGAACAGCATGTCGCTCGATCAAGCCATGACAAGACTGGCGGCGGGAGAAAAAGCCGCCTTCGATGAGATCTATCGCGCAACGCGCAGGACGGTCTACTATATCGCGCTCTCCTATGTGCGCGAACGCATGCTCGCCGAGGACGTCATGCAGACGACCTACCTGAAGGTGCTGGGCAATGTGTCGCGCTACAAAAAGGGGACGAACGCGAGCGCCTGGATCGCGCGCATCGCCCGCAACGAGGCGATCGACCTTCTGCGCCGCCGTGCGCGGGAGCTCTCGGTGGACGAGCGGGAAAATCCGCTCCCCTTCGGAACGCAGAACGTGGACGACTACGGGCTTCTCATTGATTTGGCGCGGCGCATCTTAAAGCGGGAAGAGTTTTCCGTCTTGATGCTTGCGGCGACGGAAGGCTACAAGCGGCGGGAGATCGCGCAGATGCTCTCCATGCCGCTGCCCACGGTATCATGGCACTATTCGCGTGCGGTCAAAAAGTTGCAGCACGCGCTTCAGGAGGAAAAGCGCGAACAGCGAACAGGAGGCGGGATCGTGCAAAGAGGGGAACTGGAACGCGAACTCCGCCGCGAGGCGGAAGAACATACGCCCGACGTGTACGAGCGGGTGGTCACATCGCAGCCTGTCGGCGAAGCAGACGAGGCCGTCGCGGCAGAACGGCCGCGCGGACCGCTCGTCGCCGCAGCGTGCATCTTGGCAGTGCTCGTGATCGCGCTTGCCTGCGTGCTGCCCGTCTTGTTTGCGGGCGGCAGCGCGGCGGGGCTCTCGGGCAACCTGTATATCAGCATCAACCCTGCGGTGGAGTTTATCGTGGAGGAGGACCGCGTCATCAGCGTGCGGGCGCTCAACCGGGACGCGGCGCTCCTGATCAGCGGCGAGGACTTCACGGGGCTTTCCCCCGAGGACGCGGGCGAAAAATTCGTACTGCTCTCCGAAAACAAGCACCTCATCACGGCAGCCGGCGTGGGCGTGACGGCGACGGGCGAGGATGCCGCGGCGCTCGAGCAGCGCGTGCGCGATCGGCTTGCCGGCAGCGCACAGAGCTATGAAGTGCACGATATGTCCCAGAGCGATCTGGATGCGCTCATCGCCGCCTATGACGAGCAGGCGATGGGGGACTTCGAGGACTATCTGGAACGCGAGCTTTCTCACCTGCGCACCGACTTCGCCGAACGCGTACACACGCTCATGGAAAGCTATCTCTCCGACCTTAGCGCGGTGTTTGCGGGCAGCATGACGCAGGCGGCGTTCAATGAGAAATATCTCTACCTCGGCGAGGACTGCATCTTTGAGGACGGCGACGAACGGCAGCGTGAACTGGAAGAGAATTTTGCCGAACTGCAGCGCGATCTCGAACGCTACGGGGACGACTACATCTTCGACGAGCTGTTCGATGAATTCATCGAGGCGGTCGAGGAGCTGTACGAATCGGATGTCGAACAAGGCGGCGACGATGACGACGATGATAATGACGACGATGACGATGACGATGACGAGGATGACGACGATGACGACGATCGTCGCCGGGACAGAGACAGATAAGAAAAACGGGCGGCAGCGCCCGTTTTTTTGTGTGCGGAAGCGCTTGCCGCTTGACAGACGGCGTCGCCTGTGCTACTATATTTAGAAAAGAATCAAAATACGGAGATGGGATATGCCAAAGAAAGCAAAGCAGGACGTCTGGGGCGCGCTCGCGGATGGTACGCGGCGGGAGATCTTGTTGCTGCTCAGATCCCGTCCGCACACGGCGGGAGAACTTGCCGACCAGTTCGAACTGACTGCGGCGACCGTCTCCCATCACCTCGCCGTGTTGCGGGAATGCGGGCTGGTGCTTTTCGAGCGGCGCGCGCAGACGCTCATCTATTCGCTTGATACAGAGGGCTTTGAGGAGGCCTCCGCCTATCTGAAGCTGTTTGCGCGCGGCAGACGCAAATGACATATCCGGGTGTGCGCGAGAATAGGATAAAACGCTTGACTTCCGCCGCGCGTATGATATAATAGGAGTATATATAATAGGGTATATACAAATCCATTGAGGGAGTAGCAGACGCTGTTGCGTAGCAAGTCAACATCCTGACTTCGGTCTGGCTTGCTTTGAATTGCGAGACTCATGGCGGTTTTTTTGCCGTGCATGCAGTCTGCTCCGAACAAGGTGATTGCGTACGGCAAAGTTTGCCGTACTTTTTTTTTGCCTTCGGAGGGGCTTATGGATTTTTATTTCTTTCTCAACGCGATCGGGTTTGGCATCGGGCTTGCGATGGACGCCTTTTCGGTGTCCATGGCAAACGGGCTGAACGAGCCGAAGATGAAGACGGGAAAAGCGGCGGGCATTGCAGCCGTATTTGCCTGTTTCCAGATCATCATGCCCCTTCTCGGTTGGTTCTGCGTTCATACCATTGCGTCCGCATTCGAGGCGTTCCGTCCCGCGATCCCCTGGATCGCGCTCATCCTGCTCGCCTTTATTGGCGGGAAGATGCTCTACGAGGGGATCCGCAGCAAGGGCGAGGAAGAAAAGACCGCCGTCGGCATCGGCGCGCTCTTCCTGCAGGGCATCGCGACCTCCATTGACGCCCTGTCCGTCGGCTTTACGATCTCCGATTTTACCTTTTTGATGGCGCTCACGGAGTGCCTCGTCATCGGCGGCGTGACCTTCCTCTTGTGCTTTGCGGGCGTGTTCATCGGCAAAAAGTTCGGCACCAGGCTCGCGGGCAAGGCGAGCATTCTTGGCGGCGTCATCCTCATTCTCATCGGGCTGGAGATCTTCCTCACGGGCATTTTTGGCTGAAACTGACTGCCGTTTTCAAAACAGTATGAGTTTTTTGAAAGTTATAAAAAAATTTTGAGAACTATTGACAAGCTGGATAGGTGTGGTATAATTATAGTATCAACATAGGAGGCATATCGTAGATGAAGAAGTTTTGGAAAGTGATCGCAGCGATCGGTCTGAGCGCGGCGCTGTGCGTGCCGCTGACTGCATGCGGTGAAGCGCAGAACGGAAAATCGGCCTATGAGATTGCAGTGGAGAACGGCTTTGAAGGCAGCGAAGCGGAATGGCTCGAGAGCCTGAAGGGTGCTCAGGGCGCCCAGGGCGAGAAGGGAGACACCGGCGCCCGGGGCGAAAAAGGCGAACAGGGCGAACAGGGCGAGAAGGGAGATACCGGCGCCCGGGGCGAAAAAGGCGAACAGGGCGAAAAAGGCGAGCAGGGAGAACAGGGCGAGCAAGGCGAACAGGGTGAGCCCGGCGTCGGCATCGCGGACATTACATACAGATATGAATACGACGCGGAAGACGGATGTTTCTACACGGTGATCGTCTTCACGATGACGGATGAAACGACGTACGAAGTCAGGATCCCCAGCGAAGCGGATCCCAATGTATCGTATGAGGCAACTACGGGCGAAGAACTTGCGGACCTTTTGGAAGCAGGCGTTTCTAAGGTAACGCTTGCCGACGATGTCTCCGTAGATGAGGTCGCACGCATCAACGGTAACGTTACGCTCGATTTGGGAGGGAATACTCTTTCGATCGGCTCAGGGATCGGCAATGTGGCAGCATTGCGCGCATGTGCCGGAAGTACGCTTACGATCACGGGAGACGGTACGATCGACGCCACAGGCGCGGACGATACCACTGTTCCCGTCGCTGCAATGGAGGCGGGCGCAACCGTAATTGTAGAAAGCGGAACGATCGTTGTCGGCACTGCCAAGGAGTCCTGTCTGTTTGCGGGCGGAGGAGGAAAAGTTGTCGTTAACGGAGGAACTTTCATCAATCAGAGCACCGATGAGTATGAATACGGCGGCGGAGCGCCTCTCACCGTAAATGTTTCGAACAGTGCGGCGGTTTCTGATATGGTGATCAACGGCGGTACGTTTGTCGGAAGAAATCCTGCATTGGGCGATGACAATCTCGGCGGGACGTTTGTTGCAGAGGACTACGGTGTGACCGTTGTCGATTATGAAGGCAAGACGGCATATCAGGTCGTTGCCATTGAAGATGCAGCCGATACGACTTTCCAGGCGGTAAGCGGAGAAGAACTTGATAAACTTGTGGAAGCGGGCGCAGAGAATGTTCAGCTCGGCAATGATCTTGTCGTAGAGTCCACGTTGAATTTTATCACGGATGCGGAGGTCGATTTGAATCAACAGACGCTTACGGTCGAATCCGGTGAATATTCCAGCCAGATTGCGGGAGGCGCGCAGGTAACCTTCAAAAACGGTACATTGATCGCGGAACACAGCGTTAACAATGTTGCGTTTTCCAATATCGTTGTTTCCGGTGCGGAAAGTTCGCTGACGCTGGATCACGTCACGTATACCGCAAACGGAACAGCGATCTATATTCAGGGCGACGGTACGGACGACAGCGCCAAAGCCAGCTCTGTCATCATTCAAGATTCTGTCATCAACGGCGGCGCATATTGCGTCGGAACCAACGCATCGCCCGATTCCAGTAATACATTTAACGCGTATCAGAATGTCAATATTCAGATCATCAATTCCCGGCTCGGGATAGAAGAGGGAACGGAAGGCGCCGGGATCCTGTTGAATGTTGCGGGAACGCTGACCATTGATGGCAGTGAGATCTATGGCGGCGATCAGGCGGTCATCGTGCGTGCGGGTACGGCTTACATCAGCAACAGCGCTCTCGGAACAACGCTTTCTTATGCGGAAGATGAGTATTGGGGCACACCGTGGGGGAGCGGGAATATGCTTCCCAAAGCGGCGCTGGTTGTCGGAAACCGCAACGGTCCCTATTATGCGGATGCAAAATGCACATTGTCCGGAAGTATTATTTTCGAACTTGTCGAAGGCACATGCACCAGAAGGGTATATTTGTATGCCAATAATACCAGCTATGGCGCGGATATCAACGACAATCAACCTTTTACCACGACGCTGGACTATAGTGCGGCGCAGGGAATCTATCCTGAGGATATCATAACGGGCAATGGTTCGGCAGCAGTGACGATCATTGCGCCGCAGGCAGGAAATTGACAATCTCCGGAATAATGAAACAGTGAGCTTTAAGAGCCGTTCTCTGGTGAGGACGGCTCTATTTTGTGTCCGATCTATCTTACGAATATCCCTGCAGGGATTGCATATTGAGCAAAAATATGTTATACTGATAACATCGCTGTTTCGGGGAGGGAGAAAAATGGACAAGCATACGTCTGCAAAAGAATTGCTTTGCCCCAAGATTGACGCGGACAAGGCGTGGTATCTTGCGCTCCTCGATCCGGAGGCGCAGCTTGCTTACGAAAAGGATCACCTTGACGCAGTGCTCAGAATGCTTAAAATCTGCTATATCTCCCGCTTTCGCCGGAGAATCGCACAGCTGCGCGAGGAGTGCGAGGCGCTCCGCGGCAAAGAGGACTACAACGCCGAGGACTTCCGCACCCTTCAGGAAAAGAAGGCGGAGATCGCGGAGAACATCCGCCGTATGAATGAATACAGACCTTATTTTTCCGAGCCGTACTTTGCGCGTATGGACGTCGTGGACGACAAGGAGGGGTATAACAGCTACTATATCGGCAAAAAGGGGGACGTCAATTTGGAGATCGTGGACTGGCGCGCCCCGCTCGCCGTCAGGTATTACCAGAAGAGCCGCGTCACGTTTACCATCAACGAGTACGAGTACCGCACCGTGCTGCGTCGCGCGCTCTCCGTCAGGAACGGCAAAGTGCTGGATTTCAAGAACGAATATCTCTCTGTCGGCGACGTCTTAACGCCCGAGGAGATCGGCGGCAGGGATGAGGAGATCCTGTTCGATCCCTATCTAAGAAGCATCATTCAGAGCCGAAAGGACGACGTCAAGGTCCGCGATATCATCCGCACAATTCAGGAACAGCAGTTTGACATTGTTACCAAGCCCGAGCGGGAGAGTTTCGTGCTGCAGGGCTGTGCGGGCAGCGGTAAGACGATGATCTTGCTGCACCGTCTGAGCTATCTCATGTACAACAACGAGAGCCTGCGTCCAGGGGACGTGCTCGTCATCACGCCGTCGGAGAGCTTCAACGGCTTCATCGACGAACTGTCCCAGATGCTGGAACTGGAAAAAGTGCGCACGACCACGCTGCGCGACTATTATTTCCGCGCGCTTTCGGGGGAGGGGATCGATCTCAAGTCCAGGCTGACGGATGCCCGTGAGCCGGAGGAATATCTTGCCTATGTCTACTCTGCCCGCTTCCCGCGGGACGTCTCGGCGCGCATTCATAAGCTGTACGAGGAATTGTTTGCACTCTTTACCGCGCCCGAGTGCCGGGCAGTGTCCGAGAAGATCCTTGCGATGTGCAGAGAGCGGCAGGCGCAGTTTGTGCGTATCCGCAACGGTTCCGTGCGCGTGCGCCGTGCCGTGTTGGGCGAACTGAAGGAGAGCAAGGAGGGGGGGTTTTATTTCACCAAGCCCTTTCGCACGCTGATGAGTGCATTCACGCAGGCGGAGGACTTTTTGCGCTTCGTGCTCGAAGAACACGAGCGTACGCCTGACTATTTTTTCCGTCAGTTCTCGGAATTCTACCGCAGCGCCCACCTCATTGCGGCGGGCGGGGAGAAGGTGTTCCGCAGCGCGCAGGAGGACCTTGCCTCCCTCGTCGTCACCGTGGACAAGGAGATCGTCGACCTCATGCGCTACAAACAGAAGCGGGGGACGGAGGAAGTGCTCACCTACGCCGACCGCATCGCCCGCCGCGAACAGCTCAAGGCGGAGGCGGAGCGCATCCGCGCGCTCATCGGCGAAATGGAGGAGGGACTCTCCCTGTTCTCCGATTTCTTTGCCGTCATCCGCCTGACGCGCAACTGCGTCGAACTCGGCAAGTGCCGCGGCGGCGCGGACGTCGCCCGCTGGCTGTATCGGGAGACGGTCAGGCCCGCCAAGACAAAACACGGCATGAAGGGCGTCTATCCCTCGGACGGGTACGCCATGTGCTATTGCCTGACCGAGGCGGGGCGGGAGCTCAAGCCCCGCTACGGGCTGGTGTTCGTGGACGAGGGGCAGGACATCTCCGAGGGCGAATATGCCCTGTTGCATCGCATCCATTCGGACGCGGCGTTCAACGTGTTCGGCGACCTCAAGCAGAATATCACCCCCTGGCGCGGCGTGCGGGACTGGGCAAAGGTGGGCAGCAACCTCTATACGCTCAATCAGAATTACCGTAATACCAATGAGATCGTCGCCTTTGTCTCCCGCGTGCTGGACGCCGACATGCGCCCCATCGGGCTGGAGGGACCGGAGGTCGCGCACATCAAGCCCCGACAGGTGAGCGCGTTCTTCCGCGAAAAGCAGGGTCTGAAGGCGGTCATTGCGAAAGAAGAGTACCTTCCGTTCTTTGACAAGCGTGGATACAAGGTATTGACGGGCGACGCGCAGCTCAGCCGCAGCAAGATCAACGTGATGAGCGTCTTTGCGAGCAAGGGGCTGGAGTTCTCCGCCGTCGCCGTCTACGACAAGGGCATGACGGAGAATGAAAAGTATATTGCCTATACGAGGGCGCTCAGAGAGTTGGCTATCATAGAGGATGATTGATGAAAGATATCTTTTTGCTCGATCTGGATGATACGCTGTTTGATTTCCGGCGCGGGGAGCGCGAGCAGATCTTGGATACACTCGCGCATTTCGGCGTTTCGCCCACGCCGCGCATGGCGGAGCGATTTCATGAGATCAACGACGGGCTCTGGAAAGGGCTGGAGCAGGGCCGGGTAACGCGCGAACGGCTGCTCACCCTGCGCTTTGAAATGCTGTTTGCGGAGTTCGATCTCACGGGCGACGCGGCGCTCTTGCAGCGCCACTACTTTGAGGGCATGTCGCAGCGAGCGTACCTTCTGGACGGCGCAAAGGATTTTTTATCCGTGCTCGGGACGCGGGGCAGGCGGTATGCCGTGACCAACGGTTCGGCGTTTGTGCAGAGTCGCCGTCTGGCAGCCGCGGGCATCGACAAGGACTTCGACGCGGTCTTTATCTCGGAGATAGTGGGCTTCAACAAGCCCTCGCCCGCCTATGCCGGCTATGTGAAAAGCCATATCCCCGATTTCGATTGCTCCCGCGCCGTGTGGGTGGGGGACAGTCTGACCTCGGACATGGGCTGCGCGCAGGCGATGGGGGTGGACTTCATCCTCTTCCGCCCGGGCGGGCGTTCCGCGGGGTATGACGGGCCGTTTGCGCAGAGTTATCCCCAAGCGCTCGCGCTCATTGACGCCATTTAGAGCGCGCAACGCATCGTTTCGATGACGCGGCGCATCGTTTCCCTTCAAACGCTTGACAGCAGGGGGGGGGTCGTATGATAGAATATAGGAAAACCGCGCAGAACGAGTGCGCGATTTCACGGAGGACATATGGAAGAAAACAACGCGCCCTTCCCCGCGTACGGGGATGAGGTCATTCAGGCGGAGGGTCTGCGCAAGATCTTTGCGCTCTCCCGCAGGCAGCGGGCGCTGGAAAAGACAAACGACGCCTACCGCATTGCGGTGGACGGGCTGGACCTTCGCGCCTACCGCGGCGAGATCTACGGGCTGCTCGGTCCCAACGGCGCGGGCAAGACGACGACACTGCGCATGCTCTCCACCCTCATCAAGCCCGATGCGGGCGACGCCTTTGTCTGCGGATATTCCGTCTGCAAACAGCCCGACAAGGTGCGTGACGTCATCGGATTCATGACCAGCGAACTCAAATTAGAGGGATTCTTCACGCCCTCCTATCTCTTTGACTTCTTCGGCGCGATGCATGGCATGGACAAGGCAAAGCTCGCCGCCCGCAAGAAGGAGCTGTTCGTGCGTTTCGGCATCGACAAATTTGCCGAAGTCAAGGTAAAGGATCTCTCCACGGGCATGAAGCAGAAGGTCTCGCTGGTCATCGCCATTGTGCACGACCCGGACGTCGTCATCTTCGACGAGCCGACCAACGGGCTGGACGTGTTGACGGCAAAGGTCGTCACAGATTTTCTGTTGGAACTCAAGGCGATGGGCAAGAGCATCATCCTCTCCACGCACATCTTCTCGCTCGTCGAAAAGCTGTGCGACAGGGTTGGCATCATCATCGACGGCAAAATGGTCGCGGACGGCACGCTTTTGCAGCTTTGCGGCGGCATGACGCTCGAGGACAGGTTCTTTGAAATTTACCGCGAGACGAAGGGGGAGAGCGTATGAAGCTGCTTGCACTCATGAAGAAGGAGTTTCTGCGCTTCTTCGGCGATCCCAAACTCATTGTCACGATGCTTCTTCCCGGCATCCTCATCTATCTCATCTATTCGCTGATGGGAACGGCGATCTTCGGCGGCGAGGAAGTCTATCATTTCAAAGTGTACGTCACCGAGCATTCGGCGGCGGAGACGGTCATCGCGCAGACGGTGGAGGCCAACGAGGGCTGGAGCATCGAGTTCTTGGAGCTTGGGGAACTGACGCCCGAGGAAGCGGTCGCCGAGGTGCAGGAGGGGAACGCGGATGCGGTCATCGTCTATCCCGAGAACTTTGACGAGGGCATTGCTTCGGGCGGGGGATTTGATTCTTCTCTCGATCTCATCTACAACTCCGCCGAGACACAGAGCCTGCGCGTCTACACCATTCTCAATGCCGTGTTTGCAAGCTGGGCGCGCCCCTTTGTGCTCACGGCGAGCGATATGGGCGAATCGGACGCGTTCGGCATGCAGATGATGTCTGGCTTTTTGCCCTTCCTCATCGTCGTGTTCATCTTCTCCTCGTGCATGTCTGTGACGCTCGAGTCGATCGCCGGCGAGAAGGAGCGCGGCACGCTCGCGACCATTCTCGTCACTTCTGCGCGCCGCTCGGACATCGCGCTCGGTAAAATACTGCCCCTTGCGTGCGTCTCCCTGATCGGAGCGGCGTCCAGCTTTCTGGGCGTGGCGCTCTCGCTGCCCACGCTGATGGGCGTGAGCATCGACGTCGCGATCGCGGGCGTGGGCGCACTGGAATTTTTCTTCATCTTCCTGCTCATCGTCTCCGTCGTGCCTCTCATCGTCGCGGCGATCGCCGCCGTCTCCACGCTCTCGCGCTCGGTCAAGGAGGCGTCCTCCTATACGAGCGTGCTCATGATCCTCGTCATGGTGCTCTCCATTGTCGCATCCTTTGTCTCGGGGATCGGGGACTGGGTGGTCGTCATCCCCGTGCTCAACGCGGTCGTCGCCATGCAGGGCGCGCTGATGGGCGCGGCGTCCGTCTGGATGTGCCTGACGGCAGTCGCGCTCAACCTCGTATATACGGTGTTGCTCGTTCTGCTCATTTCCCGTTTTCTCTCCAGCGAGCGTATCATGTTCGGAACGTGATCGGGCTTTCGGAAAAACGGAAAAAATCACTCCCGCGCGGAGTGATTTTTTTGTGCGGAAATTCCGTTGATTTCGTCAATATTTTCAAAATCTCTTGCCCCAAATCACAAGATATGGTATAATGTTCGTTGAACGACACATTTTTACGAGGTAACTATGGCGGAGAATCACTACGACGCGGGTGACATCACCATTCTCGAAGGGCTGGACGCCGTCCGTCTGCGCCCGGGCATGTATATCGGTTCGACGGGCCCTAAGGGACTGCACCACATTCTCTGGGAGATCGTCGACAACGCGATCGACGAGGCGGCGAACGGCTTTGCCGATCAGATCGACGTGCGCATCTACAAGGACGGCAGCGCATCCGTCGAGGACAACGGGCGGGGTATTCCCACGGACATCCACCCAAAGACCAAGGTCTCGGGTGTGCAGGTCGTCTTCACGCAGCTGCACGCGGGCGGAAAATTTGATGAACACAACTATTCCTTCTCGGGCGGGCTGCACGGCGTGGGGGCGTCGGTCACGAATGCGCTCTCCAAGTGGCTGAAGGTGCGCGTCAACAAGGACGGCGATACATGGGAGATGGAGTTCCATTCCTATTACGACAAAACGAAAAAAAAGTACGAGTCGGGCATCCCCGTTGCGCCGCTGCATAAGACGGGCAAGTGCGGCAAGGCGCACGGCACGCTGGTGCATTTCATGCCGGACGACGCCGTGTTCGGCGACAACGAGATCCAATTAACGGCGGTCACCCACCGCCTAAGAGAGCTCGCTTTCCTCAACAAGGGGCTTAGGATCACCCTGACCGACGAGCGCGTCACGCAAAGCGAGATGGCATCGGACGAGGAGGCGCAGCAGCTCGATCTTCTGAGCGCCACGCAGCCGTACAGCGTCACCTTCCACTACGAAGGGGGCATCTCCGATTTCGTCGCCTCCCTCAACGAGGGCAAGAACAAGCTGTACGTGCCGCCCATCTACTACAAGGGGGAGAAGGACGGCATCCTCGTCGAATTCGCCGTGCAGCATACGGGGGAGTTTACGGAGAACCTCTTTTCCTTTGTCAACAATATTCCCACGCCCGAGGGCGGCTATCATGAGACGGGCTTCCACGGCGGCATCACGCGCGTTCTGAACGACTATGCGCGCGACACCAAGGTGCTCAAAGATAAAGACGCCAATTTTACGGGCGATGATTTCCGCGAGGGGCTGACGGCGGTGCTGTCCATCAAGATGAAGAACGTCCAGTTCGAGGGACAGACCAAGACCAAGCTGGGCAATCCCGAGGCTCGCACGCCCGTGGAGTCGGTCGTCAACGAGGGGCTGCGTACGCTCATCGCCCAGCCCAAGAACAAGAAGATCTTTGACGAGATCGTCAAAAAGGCGCAGAACGCGGCGCGCGTGCGCATCGCGACCCGCCAGGCAAAGGAGAACGCCCGCGCCAAAAACAGCATCGATTCTTTGCAGCTCGTCGGCAAACTCGCCGCCTGCTCGGGCAGGACGCCCGAAAAGAACGAGCTGTTCATCGTCGAGGGCGACTCTGCGGGCGGCACCGCAAAACAGGCGCGCGTGCGGCAGTTCCAGTCCATTCTGCCCCTGCGCGGCAAGCCGCTCAACGTGGAAAAAAAGCGCCTCGATCAGGTGCTTGCCAATGAGGAGATCAGGACGATCATCTCCGCCCTCGGTGCGGGCGTCGGCAACGACTTCAACCTCGAGAAACTCAACTACCACAAGGTCATCAT
>CALVWM010000031.1 GCA_944367185.1 uncultured Clostridia bacterium
GAAGCAGCGGCGCAAGCGGCCGAGGCCGAAAATCCGGAAGCAGCGGCGCAGGTGCCCGAGGCCGAAAATCCGGAAGCGGCGGCGCAGGCGACCGAGGTTGAAAATTCGGAAGCGGCGGCGCAGGCGACCGAGGTTGAAAATTCGGAAGCGGCGGCGCAGGTGCCCGAGGTTGAAAATTCGGAAGCAGAAGCGCAGATGTCTGAGGCGGAAAATTCCGAAGCAGTAGTGCAGGCGACCGGGGAGACGCCGGATACGGCGGCAGAAGCGGCGCCGACGACTGCGCCGGATGCTGAGTAAGGGAGAACAAAGGTGCAATTTCTTTGGCTATTAGTTTACATATTGCCGTTCGTGCTCTGCGCGATCTTTTCGGCATATACCAACATCAGGCGCAGTAAACGCAATGCACAGTCTCTCTATCCCGTTCTCGGCGTGATCGCCGTCATTGTCCTGATCGTTTTTCTGGACCGTATCAGCAACGCCTTCCAGGATCTTGTGCGCTGGCTGGGAAACAATGTCTCATTTTTAAGTTTCCTCAACAACTTTAACTATGTCTACGGGATCACATACCTGCTCAATGCGCTCATTATTCTCGCATTTATTCTACTGAAACAGGTCTTGCGCCCGATCGTATTGAAGTTGTATCAGAGCCGCCGTGTCACAAAATTTTTGTCGGGAACGTGGTATGAATGTATTGCCCTGACGCCCGAACAGGCGCAGGCATACAATTCGATGGGACGCAAGAAGAAGCGGAAGAGCAAGCGCAAGAAAGCGCGGGCAAAGCGCAAGAAACGCGAACAGCAGGAGACGGAGGAAACGCCTGCATACGCATGGTTCGTGAAGCGCTCTCTCTGTGAGCTGCGGCAGCTGTTCATGTGGCTGTACATCGGCTCCATCGTCGTATCCTGCCTGCTGTTTATCATCGCGGGCGTTCTTGCAGACACCTCTGTTTTCTCTGCTCCATTCTATCCCGCGCTCGGGGTGCTCATCATCGGCGAGATCTATTTCTTCCTGAACGGCTATACCTATCATGAGGCAGAGCAGAAGGAAGTGGTCAAGCCGCTTCCCACGGAAGTGAACTATGAGTCGCTGCGGCCGCAATACGAAAAGACATTTGCCGCGCGCCTGGAGGAGAGCGGGAAGATCGCGCCCATTGCGGGAAAGACGGATGCCTCCCTGGCGCTCATCGAAAAGTATGAAGCGGAGGCAAAAAAGACAAACTCCCACGACGCGAAACTGCTTGCGGAATATATCCGGCTGCTTTCGGCGCGCAAGGACGTGGATGAAAACCTCATGTCGTCCGTGGAGCGGCTTCTGAACGGAGAGAGCGTGCTGTTTTCTTCGCCGTTTTATGAAAAAGTGACCGATTATATTTTCATCTTCCTGCTGCGTCGGCTGATGGAAAACAAGCGGATCCTTCTTGTACTCGGCAGGAACGGCGCAGAGGAGAATGTCGTCGATTGGATGAAGCGGGGCCTGGCCGGGGTCAACGGATTTGACGGGCTTTGGTCGATCGCCGAATTCGAAAATGCGGATGCGTCCTCCGACATCATCTATCTGCCTCTCCGGCACATCTATGAGCAGTCGCTCTTTGAAAAGCAGAGCGCGCTCCTTCGGGAGGTGGGCGTCGTGATCGTGTTTGACGCGTCAAAGCTGCTCGGGACGATGCAGATGGGCCTGAGCGTCCTGGTCAACTATGTCCGCAAGGGCAATCGCCCGCAGTATATCGTCTTTGACCGGAACTGCGACGGACTCGTCGACAGTCTGTCGCACGTCCTGTTTACCAGCATCGAAGAGGTCGTTCCCACTTCGCGCAACCATATCGAATGCGGGGAGATGATCTGGAATGCGGACGGGGCGATGCTGCAATACAAGCTTGACGTCAACACGTCCAGGTATTTCGGTATGGGCGTGGAGCTGGCAATGCTTGCCGTGCGCAATACAGTCTCCAAAGTTTCGTGGCTGTCCTATGAGAAGTTCCCCAACCGCGATATGCGCTGGATCATGCTGCAATACTATGTCCCGATCTGCAAGGCGCTCGGCATCCCCGAGTCCAAATCCGCTTTGAGCGAGCGGATCGATCTGTGTGCCGACCCCTGGTCCATGCAGGTGCAGAAAAATGCCTATCTTGTGATCGAGGATGAATATAACAACATTTACGAGACGGCAAGGCAGTTTTCCGCACTGGCGACCGACCAGGAGTTCATCCACATCATTTCACAGAACTATCTGCTCAAGGACTATATGGCGGCAAACGCCGATCTGTTCCGCGACGATCCGAAGGCGATCCCCAACATTGTTCCAGATTACCAAAGAAGTTCCAGAAACTCTGTCTACAAAGTGGTCATGCGGCTGATCGCCGGCGAGCTGCCGGAGGAGGAGCTGGAAGATCTGCTGGCTCTGTCCGGCATGCACCCGGACGAGGACGCCACGGCGGAAGAGCGTTTGGCAAAGATCATCCTGGATAATTTTGAGATCCCGGAGCAGCCGAGCGGATCGAACGGCATCGCCAACCGGGCGGCGCCGCAAAAGGCCGATCTGTTCCGAAAGGTCTCCGGCGTGATCAAGCGGGAGAGCCGCATATCCGAAAACGGGTTCAGTCTGCATGAACATGTGTTCTATTCGATCTGCAACCGTACTTTTATCGACGAGATCTTGCCGCAGCTGAAAATTTCGTACTATGTGGCGGAAGATGCGACGGAAAAGGGCGTCCTCGGGGCAAGATTGTACGGTCATGTGCATCAGGACTTCCTCCCCGGCATGTTCCTGACGCTCAACGGCAAGTACTATGAAGTGCTCGCCGTTTCCAAGGAGCGTGGCGTGGAAGTCCGCAGATCGTCCGATCACTTGACCGGACGAAAGTACTACCGGCAGATCCGCCATTATGACGTCGGCGCGTTCCGGCCTCTGCAGGAGACGGCTTCTCAGAAGCAGTACGGGAAGGTCAGCTTTGAGATCGGAGAAGCACCGATCTCCGTTGACACCATGGGGTATTATGAGCTTTCCGACTACGGAGACATGAAAAATGCCCGCAAAGTATTGATCAACGGCGTTGAAACGCGGCGGTATAAGCAAAAGGTGGTCATGCGTGTCAAACTGGAGGGCAGTACGCCTGAGGTCCGTACGACCATCGCCGTCATGCTCAATGAGATCTTTGTCACGCTCTTTCCCGATCTCCACAACTTTATCTGTGCGGCAGTACAGACCGACGCGCAGAAGGCTTCGGTCACGGAGGGATACCTTCCGTCGCTCTGCGCGGAGGACGGAGATGCGTATATCTATATTATCGAGGACAGCCTGATCGATCTCGGGCTTCTGATATGCGTCAACCGCTATTTCATGCGCTTGCTGGACATTATCTGCGACTTGCTGACGTGGCATAAGGAGCAAATGGACGAGGCGCAGGGGGCGTCCGACGGGGAGGAAAGTCCTTTCGGAGGCTCCGGAGAACCGGACGGCGGTACGCCGGAAGCGCCGGAGACGGACGGCGGAACGTCGGAACCGGAGGCGGACGGATCTGTTCCGGAAGGGGAACCCGGGACGGACGCCAAAAAGCCCAAGGGCAGATTCGGGGCATGGCGCGAGCGTCGGAAACAGCAGAAGGAAGCCAAGAAAGCGGCAAAGAAGGCCGCAAAAGAGGAAAAAGAGGCGGCGCGCGAACAGGAAAACGCAGAACGCGATCGCAAGAGCGCGGAGCGTGAACGCAAGAGGGCGGCGCGCGAGCAGGAAAAGGCGGAACGCGAACGCATCAAAGCTGAGCGTAAGCGCAAAAAGGAAGAGCGCAAGAAAAAGCCCGTTCCCGCGGCCTCGCCTGACGATCCTGCGGCGGAAAAGCCGGACGAAAATAATGTACGTCCCGAGGAGCCGAATGCAGATATGCCCGAGGACGTGGAACCCGCACCGGAGACCTCTTCCGAGGAGCCGAACGCGGATACGCCCGAAGACGTGGAACCCGTGTCGGAGACCTCTTCCGAGGAGCCGAACGCGGATACGCCCGAGGACGTGGAACCCGCGCCGGAGACCTCTCCCGAGGAGCCGAACGCGGATACGCCCGAGGATGAGGAATCCGCGCCGGAGACCTCTTCCGAGGAGCCGAACGCAGATACGCCCGAGGACGGGGAACCCGCGCCGGAGGCCTCTTTCGAGGAGCCGGATGCAGATACGCCCGAGGACGTGAAACCCGTACCGGAGCCCTCTTCCGAGGAGCCGAACGCAGATACGCCCGAGGACGGCGAGCCCGGGCCGCTGTATTATCGAACGCCGGATCGCGCCTCTATGATTTTGCGCTCGGAAGGAGATATGGAGCATGAGGGGGATCAGGATGAGGTCGACGGAGAGGATGCGGTCGCCAAGACGGTCGACGTAGAGCGCGGGACGATGCAGTCGGAGGATGTTGCCAAGCCGTATGCGCAGCGTCATTTCCTCTTATACGGTTTTGAGCATGTACCGGAATTCCTCGCGCTTGATCAGACCAGGACGTATCTGGATGAGATCGGCTTGCAGAACAACTACCTCCATCAGTCGAGGCGCAATAAAAAGGAAGCAGAGCAGCAGAAATATTACAACTGGAGATTTGAACCCGGAAAGCACTATTGCGACTTCTGTGGTAAGCAGATGACCGGTAAGATGGATGTGTTGCCGGATGGACGTGAGAGATGTTCTGAGTGCTCTTCTTCTGCCGTCGGCAAGTTGAGGGAGTATAAGCGGATCTACAAACAGACCAGAAAGAAGATGGCGGCGCTCTATCACATCACCATCCGCACGAAGATCAAAGTCAAGCTGGTCGACGCGCAGCAGATCGCACAGAACAGCGGCAGAGAATTCGTCCCGACGCCGGGATTTGACGGGCGGGTGCTTGGATATGCGCAGAAGATCGGCGAAAAGCGGTTTATCTACATGGAGAACGGATCGCCGAGGGTCGAGATGGAGAAAACGCTTGTGCATGAGCTGACGCACCAGTGGCAATATGAAAACTGGGACGACGAGTTTATGCGCGATCCTAAGAATCTTCCGATCGTGGAGGGTATGGCGGAGTGGAGCGCAGGACAGTACCTCGCTTCCAGCGGGCTGACCGAGCGTGCGGAAGACTTTGTCCGCGCAGAGACGCGCAGGAATGACGAGTACGGGATCGGACTCAGGATTTTCCTGAAGAGCTATCCGATCAGGAACGCACAGCCGGGTCATACGCCTTTTGAGCTGAAGGGGAATCCTCTGAAGGGAAAGAAAGATCTCAAATGACGCCCGATCGCATGCGGTATGGAAATCTGCGGCCTGATGCGATGATCGACCGTGACGATGCGTCATAATATAAATGCGTGTCCCGGGGGATATATCCATCATAGAAAAAACGGAGGGCTTTTGCCTTCCGTTTTTTCTATGATGGATTGCCGTCGGCAGCATTGTCCCGCGGGCGATCGGCAGACATGGCAAGAATGGTGGACTTTCCTGCAATTTCCTGCTACAATGGATGTACGAAAAGTCAATGCCGAGGTGCAAAAATGTTTGACGGACGACTGGAGACATTTGTAAAAGTTGCGCAGAGCGGCAGCTTCACAAAAGCGGCGGAAGAATTGTATCTTACACCGACGGCGGTCATGAAGCAGATCAACGCGCTCGAAAAGGACCTCCGCGTGGCGCTCTTCGATCGCACCAATCATGGTCTGCATTTGACCGGAGCCGGCGAGGCATTTTTATCGGATGCGCGCTATCTGCTTGAATATCTCTCCCGCGCGAGGGAAAGAGTGCGCGAGATCTATGAGAACGAGAATCGCAAATCCATCCGCATCGGAACATCGGTCATGAC
Source organism: uncultured Clostridia bacterium (assembly GCA_944367185.1). Classification (GTDB taxonomy): domain Bacteria; phylum Bacillota; class Clostridia; order Christensenellales; family Borkfalkiaceae; genus Gallimonas. The sequence continues at coordinate 5,801 of CALVWM010000031.1, forward strand.
GCCCGCAAATTTCATCCTCGACGTGTGGTCGGAGATCCAGAGCCGTATGCCTGCGTTGAAAATAGAACTTGTTCCGTTTGACAACAACCCTGTCAACTCGGTGGAGATCCTGCGCAACCTGGGGCAGCACATCGATGTCGTTGCGGGGCTGTACGATGATCGCTTTTTGAAGGAGCGCCGCTGTCTTGCCGCGCACCTGTACGATAAGAAGATCATTCTCGCCGTACCTGTCGCACATGCGCTGAGCGCGGAGACGATCATCGCGTCCGATAAGCTCAAAAACAGTAAAGTTTTATTCATCCGGCGCGGATGGAACAGATATATCGACGATCTGCGCGATCAGGTGGAAGCAAAAGGCGTGAAGACGGAGGACTTTGAAATGTTCAATCTTGCCGCCTATAATCGCGCCGTGGCGGAAAATACGCCCATCATCACCGTGGAGGGCTGGGAGGACGTACACCCGCTTTTAAGGCCCATTCCTGCCGATTGGGATGATACCATCCCCTTTGGCGTCTTCTATTCGCCGACGCCGACAAAGCTTGTCAAAAAATTTATAGACCTTTTAAGCAGCATCGTCGCAAAATAAGAAGGAGAAACCATGGTCGTATGCAAAAACGGAGCATACGGCTTTTCTCTTATTTCTTGTATAAACTTTCGGTAGATACGATAAACAAATCGGAGATTCCCTTCCGTAAATCAATGTGCTATACTATAAGCGCAAAACAAAAGGAGGATCGATTATGGAATATGTAACACTTGCAAACGGGGTCAGGATGCCCCAGCTCGGCTACGGCGTGTATCAGGTGACGAAGGAGGAGTGCGAGCGGTGCGTTGCGGATGCTCTGGAAGTCGGCTACCGCCATATCGATACGGCACAGTCCTACTTCAACGAGGAGGAAGTCGGCAATGCGATCAGAAAGTCGGGGATCTCCCGCGAGGAACTGTTTGTCACGACGAAAGTCTGGATCGAGCACTATGGCTATGAGGCGTGTCGGGAGTCCGTTCTCGAATCGCTGCGCAAATTGCAGCTGGATTATCTTGACCTTGTGCTGCTGCATCAGCCGTTTGCCGATTACTACGGCGCGTGGAGGGCTTTGGAAGACCTGTATGCCGAAGGCAAACTGCGCGCGATCGGAGTTTCCAACTTCTATCCCGACAGGCTGGTCGATCTGTGTTCCTTCTCACGCATCAGGCCGATGGTCAACCAGGTGGAAACGCACCCGTACGATCAGCAGAAGGTCGCGCATGAGTGGATGAAGAAGTATGACGTCATCCATGAGGCATGGGCGCCCTTCGGGGAAGGCAGAGGGGGACTATTCTCCGACCCCGTTCTGGAGCGGATCGGCGCAAAATACGGCAAGACGACGGCGCAGGTCATGCTCCGCTGGCATCTGCAGCGCGGGATTGTGGTCATTCCCAAATCGACGCATAAAGAAAGAATGGCGGAAAACCTGAATGTGTTTGACTTCATGCTCTCGGATGAGGATATGCGGCAGATCGACGCGCTCGACAAGGAACAGTCCTCTTTCTTCTCCCATACCGATCCGAACATGGTCGAATGGTTTGTCAAGACCGTGGAAGAGCGCAAGAAGGCGCACGGCAACGACACCGCAAAAAAGAGCTGGTAATGCAGCCCGGTCGCATCTTTTTCCTTCATTGAGTCCCGTCACAAGTCCGAAAAAGGGGACAGGATAGCGCAAATCATGCGATTATCATAGTACTATGTCATACATAATACTATGATAATGTACAATATTCTCGTGCTGCTGCAACTATTTCGTTTTCATAAGCCGAATGTTTCATCCACCGCCCGCGCGGTGGATTTTTTCATGGATTTCTGACAGGAATTTTTCAAATTATTTTTCTTTTGCATCTTGACCTGACGGCCTTTTTGTGATATAATCTCATTAAAAATGCGGGGATTGTGCTTTTTTTGAGATTTATTTGCAGCTTCCTGCATATGTACGTCGGTGCATGTTATGCTTTCGGTCAATGTCGTTTTACGATGATTTTGAATAAAAGCGGGAGGAAAGATAGTATGGAAACAGCGATCATTGTGGTATGCGTCGTGATTGCCGTATTGCTTTTGGCTGCGATCGTCTACAAGGCAGTCCTCTTGGCAAAGCGCATCCGGCGCGACAAGGAGGCTTCGGATGCGGAGGACGGGAACGTGCGTTGCCTGGAGATCGTGCAAAACGGAAAGGTGATCAGGATCGAAGGCGAAGACGTCGTTCCTGCCCGTGCGGCAAAGAAAGAGTGAGGTGCGTTTTATGACCGATGTATTTTATATTGTAATGGTCGTGATCGCTGCCCTTTTGGTCGTCGGCGCCCTTGTCTTGTGGGTCGTGGACGAATACTCCAAGTCCAAGGCGGGCAGAGAGGATGCAGAGAAAAGGGCGCAGAGGATCGTTGTCATCCGCCAGGAGGAGGACGTTTATCTGCGCGTTTCGCACGGGGCGCTCGAGGTGATCGAAAAGCCCGCGCCTGTTTCCGCGCCTGCTCCTGCGCCTGTTCCCGTACCGGAACCGGAGCCAGTTCCCGAGCCGGTCGCGGAGGAGGTCGCGGCGACCGAAGCAGTACCTTCCGTGGAACTGACGGAGGACAGCGTTGTGTTCCAGGCTTCGCAGCGCCTTTCTTTCATTGAAAAGTACGCGCAGCTTACTCCGGAGGATCGCGCGCGCTTTGACGAACTTGCGGCGTACGTCCTTGCCAAGCCCGGCTGTAAGCGCCTTGAGTCCAACGATGCGATCACGTTCAAATGCAGGTCGGACAAGGTCATGCGCGCGACCATCAGGCGGGATACTGTGACCGTCAGCTTTATGCTCGCCAATACCGAACTGGATCGCTTTGTGCGCCGGGCGGGCATCAAAAAGATCAAGATCGCGCCCGTTGCCATTCGCCTTGAATCGGACGACGATCTTCTGCTTGCAAAGCAGACGGCGGATCTTACCATGGAACACATTCTCGAGGAGCAGCAATATCGCAAGGAGCGCAGGAACGAACTGCGCCGTCAGAGCAGGCTCAGCAAAGAGGCGGAAAAGCAGAGATCGGAGGAACGATCGGAATAAGACGGGACGGCGCGTTCCGCTCGGGTGCCGGTCGCGCGCAGGCAATCGGGATCCGACTGTAAGGAGAAGATGAGATGAAGACCTTTCTGAAAAAAGCCAAAAGGGGTTTTACGATTACCGAGCTTGTCATTGTCGTCGTTGTCATCGCGGTCCTGATGGTCATTTTGCTGCCTACGCTGATGGACTCCGTCAATGAGGACAAGCAAGATACCGCGATCATTCAGGGGCGCAACGAATGGACGTTCTATTCCGCATCGGCAGATCTTCCGGAGATCGGCGAACAGAACTATCTTTCCGAAGTCACGGTAGACGGTACGACGATGTACTTCTGGATCATTACGGGTACGTTTGTGGAGATCCCGCAGTCAGAGAAACCCGAATCGATCAATGTTACGCTTGACGGAGACAGCGCTCCGACCGCACTCAGCGTGACCGACACGCAGGTCAATACGGGAAACGGGTACCAGCCTGCCTATGACAATGTCAAGATCTATGCGCTTTCGCAGGAATAACGTGCGAGTCGGTGCGTGAATGCAAAGCAAACGGGTGCGCCGTACGGCTGCGCCCGTCTTTTTGTCAAAAACAGACCTTGTGCCGGCTCGCAGCGGCATCGGACGCGGCGTCCGAAAAGCGCAATTCCGACGGGGCAGGCCGTATGCGTGCGGTCATCGGATGTGATCGCCTTGTGCGCACGGCGTGGGCGCGTCGCCTGCTTTTTTGCGGCAGGGTCCGGGATACGGGAAACTGCCGACATGTGTCGCAGGGCGGGGATCGTGAAAGGGGGCGCCGGGGAAGAAGAGCGATCTTTTTTCCGGTCGGGCATGCCCGGCGCAATGCCGAACTCATCACCAAAGGATCTAATAGAATTTTGTCCAAACTTTGGGGTCCACATCATTGCTCGTGACCGGCCGCTGCACGGTATGAGCCTGTACTTTGCGCAGCGCGGAACGGTCGCGGTGGAAAGATCCCGATCGGAGCGGGATCCGGACGGTGCGGCGGGATGGTCGGGACGGAGCGCGCGGCGTGAAAAGCGATCGGAGCGGAAGACAATGGAGCAGATCTATCTTATCATTACCTATACTTTGGCGGGGATCCTCGGCCTGTGTTTCGGGAGCTTTCTCAATGTCCTTGTCTACCGGCTTCCGCGCGGCATGAGCATCGTGATGCCGCCTTCCCATTGCGTCTCGTGCGGGGCGCGGGTGCGTTGGTACGACAACGTTCCCGTGCTCTCATATCTGCTGTTGCGCGGCAGATGCAGGGACTGCGGGGCACGCATTTCGCCGCGCTATCCTCTGGTCGAGCTTGCAAACTGTCTGTTGTGGATGGGCAGTGTCGCATGGTTTTTCCCCCGCGGGGTCGGCATGGTCGCGGTTGCCTGCGTCGCTTGTTCGGCGCTCATCGTCGTCTTCTGTACCGATCTTGAGACCATGCTCATTCCGGACAGTATGCTCGTTGTCCTCGGACTGTGCGGGATCGCGGCGCTGCTCCTTGATGTGTTCGGCTTGGGGGTTGGCATCGGCTGGCAGGCAAGGCTCATCGGAATGGCAGCGGGATTCGGCTTCTTTTTGCTGCTCTTTTTGGGCTGCCGCTTGCTGAAAGGCGAAGCGGGACTCGGTTTCGGCGATGTCAAGCTCATGACTGCGGCGGGGCTGCTCGTCGGCTGGCAGGGGCTGCTTGTCGCGGCCCTCTTCGGGAGCGTTGCCGCGGCGGTCACGATGGCGATCCGCGCGGCGCTGCACCGCGGCGCACGGGAAACCGCGGCGGGCGAGCCTCCCCGCGAGCATGCGGCGCGAGACGATATATCGGGCGCAGCGTGCGGGGAAGGGGCGGAACCTGCATCTGAGCCTTCGGGACGCGGGGAAGGGGCGGCGGAGTCCGTGTCTGAGTTTTCGGGCTGCGGGGGAGAGGAGCGGGACGGGGAAGTGCCGTCCAAGGCATTCCCGTTTGCGCCCTTCCTTGCGGCGGCGACTGCGGTCGCGCTGTTTTTCGGGCAGAACATCGTCGGCTGGTATCTCGGGCTGTTTTTCTGAAGGGAAGAAGGAGCGCGCCGCTGCGGGGATACCCGCAGCGGCGCGCTCCACATCACTTTGCGCGGCTAGCAATGGAGCTTGGCACACGGGCAGCGTCCGGAGGCGAAACAGCGCACACGAGAGTCCGGGCGGCAAGTTCTGCATTTTTGTCCCCGTTTGCGCATATCTATTTTTGCGCTCCCTCTTGCGTTCGGGCGCGGGTTATGCTATAATGGCAACGGAATGCCTTTGGCAAAGACAGGACGTTTTGCGGGGCAGGCATGCGTCCCTTCGGCGGAACGAAGGCGTAATTGTACGGGAGGAAACAAGATTGGATTGGTTTCTCAACCTCAGCGTCGCAGAAAAGGTATACTTCATCATCGCGGTCATTGCGAGCGTTTTGCTCGTCATTCAGATCGTTATGATGCTCTTTTCGCTGGGCGGCGGCGATTTCGACATGGACGACGTCTTTGACGGCGACGTCGATACGGACAGCGGGCTTTCCTTTTTCACGGTCAAGGGACTGACGGCGTTCTTCGCGCTGGGCGGCTGGTGCGGCTTTGCGGCGCAGACGGGGCTGGGTGACAACATCTGGGCGCCCATTCTCATTGCGGTCGCCACGGGCACGGCGGCGCTCCTGGGCGTCGGGTTTGCCATGCGCGGCATTGCCAGGCTGCAATGCTCGGGCAATCTGGTCAAAAAACGCCTGGTCGGTATGACGGCGACGGTGTATGTCTCCATTCCGGAGCATCGCTCGGGACGGGGCAAGATCACCTTCACGGCGCAGGGGCAGTACATGGAGATCGATGCCGTCACGGACGGGGAGCGCATCCCCGTGGACAGCATGGTGGAGATCGCCGAATATAACGAGGACTTTGCCGTCGTCACAAAAAAGCAGACGGAAAATCAAGCGGAATAACAATAAGGGAGAATACATCATATGGAAGCAATCATTGCAGTCGTTGTCGTCGCGGTGCTTATCGTCTTCATGATCATTCTTACGGTCGCGGTACGCTATAAGACCTGCCCGCCCGACAAGATCATGATCATCTACGGAAAACTCAAGGTCTCGTCCGACGGGACCTATCAGTCGTCCAGGTGCATCCACGGCGGCGCGGCGTTTGTCTGGCCATTCTTTCAGAAGTACACCTATATGGACCTGACGCCGCTCGCCATCTCCGTGGACCTCAAGAACACGCTCTCCAAGCAGAACATCCGTATCGACGTACCGTCCATCTTCACGGTGGGCATTTCGACCGATCCGGGCATCATGCAGAACGCGGCGGAGCGCCTGGGGATGCTCTCGCTCACGCAGATCAGCGATCTTGCGCGCGACATCATCTTTGGTCAGTTGCGCCTGGTCATCGCGACGATGAACATCGAGGAGATCAACTCGGACAGGGATAAATTTCTCGAAGCGATCTCGCGCAACGTCGAAGGCGAGCTGAAAAAGGTGGGCCTCAGGCTCATCAACGTCAACGTGACGGATATTTCCGACGAATCGGGCTATATCACGGCGCTCGGCAAGGAGGCGGCGGCAAAGGCGATCAACGATGCGCGCGTCTCCGTCGCGGAAGAGGACAAAAAGGGCGCGATCGGTCAGGCGAACGCCAAGCGCGAAGAGCGCATCCGCGTCGCGGAGGCGGAGTCTGCCGCGATCGAGGGTGAAAACAGGGCAAAGGCGGAGATCGCCCGCTCGCAGGCATTGCTGCGCGAAAAGGAGGCGGAGGCGTTAAAGCTTGCCGTCACCGCGGAAAAGGTGCAGGCGGCAAAGGCGCTCGAAGAGAGCTACAGCGCGGAGCAGGCGGCGGAAGTCGCGCGTGCCGCACGCGAACGCGCGACGCAGGAAGCGGATATCATTGTCGCGGCGAACATTGAAAAGCAGAAACTGGAGATCGAAGCGGAGGCGATCGCCGAGCAGACGCGCAGAAAGGCGCAGGGCGAAGCGGATGCGATCTTCGCCAAGATGGACGCAGAGGCGCGCGGTCTGCGCGAGAAGCTGACCAAGCAGGCGGAAGGTATGGATGCGCTCGTCGCAAGCGCGGGCTCCGCGCCCGATGCGGTGCGCCTGCTCATCGCCGACAAGCTGGAAGTCATCGTCGCCGAGCAGGTCAAGGCGATCGCGGGCGTCAAGATCGACAAGGTCACCGTCTGGGACGGCGCGGCGAGCGCGGACGGCAAGACGGCGACGGCGGGATTTTTGTCGGGACTTCTGAAATCTCTGCCGCCCCTTGAGGATCTCTACAATATGGCAGGACTTTCCCTGCCCGATCTTGTGGCGCCCCGCAAGGCGGAGGAAGGCGCGCCTGCGGAGGATGCATCTGCAGAAGAAAAGGCGGCAGTTAAGATGCCCGAAGCAAAGTAAACGATGATAGCGAGCCCGCATAGCGGGCTCATTTTTTTGGAGGCAATATGATCATTCGAAGGGAAAACGAGGGGGATATCCCCGCGATCCACGCGATTTTGCGGCAGGTCAATGACATCCACGCCGCATTGCGGCCCGATCTTTTTCACACGGGCGAAACCAAATATACGGCAGAGGAGCTGCGTGCCATTCTTGCGGACGCGGCGCGTCCCGTCTTTGTCGCGGAACTCTCCGGGCAGGTCGTCGGCTACGCCTTCTGCGTGGAGAAGCGGGAGCATACCCCGACGCTCTATCTGGACGATCTGTGTGTGGACGCGGCATGGCGCAGGCACGGCGTTGCGGCGGCGCTCTTCGACCACGTCACGGCATATGCAAAGCAGAACGGCTTTTACAGCGTGACGCTCAACGTCTGGGCGGGCAACGAGAGCGCGCAGGCGTTCTATGAAAGCCGCGGCATGACAATACAAAAGACCACGATGGAGAAGATCGTATGACCTTGCCGCCGTCGGGCGATCTCTTGACGGAACCTGCCGCGTGTGATATAATCTGATCGTATCACACTGTTTATTTTTACTCACGGAGCCGAACGGTGAAGAAGTTTCTGAAATTATGCAAAAAGGTCTGTCAAAATTTTTGGGTCCAGCTCATCTTTCTGGTGGGGTGCTCCGTTGCGATCTTTGCGCTGGGCGGTGCGTTTGCCTCCGGGCAGAATATCTGGGACGCGATCCTTGCGATGATCACCAGTACGGACGTGCTCTCCATTTTTCTTGCTGCCGTTGTGTCCGTCATAGTCGCAAAGCTCGTCATCCGCACAAACAGAGTGCTTGAGGAGTCGCTGAAGATCGAGGATGACCACCATAAGATCATCGACAAATATTGCGACCACGCAAAGGACGAGGTCGATTTGTCTACCGACCTGTTCCGGAAAGAGGGAGAGTACATGTATCTGAAGCGCGTGCCGGAAAAACGACGCTGCCCGAAGAACATGGCGTCCGATCCGTACTCGCCCGGATACAGTCGCCGCCGGCGTGAAATAGAGCAGTATTATCGGGAAGGGAAGCTCTTCCTCTCGAGCATCTGTATCTATGCGAATGTGTTGGGCGATGCCCGCGTCGTCATGCGGGATCGTCCCGAAATGGCGGAACTGCCGACCTTTCTTTTGAACAATGCGGTCGATCTTCTGGAAGCGCACGGGACATCCAATGTGCGCAACAACGTGACGATCCGGCTGCGCGACGTATTCTATGACGGAGAGACGCTGACGCTCGAAACAGAGCGCTCGCAGTACATTTTCATGCTCATCACAAACCGATGTATGGATTACAAGCTCGGCAACGGATTGAGCGTGCGCGAGGTGTACGAGTACAATTCGACTGTTTCGCCGCTCTCCGATTCCAAGCTGGGCAACCAGATCGGCATCAACGGACTCATTTTTACGCGTGACGGGTACCTTCTTCTTGAAAAACGCGGGAAAAAGAAGGCGACGTGGAAGGACAAGTTTGCGCAGCCCATTTCCCTTGCCATGAAGGAAAAGGATCTCGGGCTCAACGGCGGGGCCCTCGGCGCCGCGCCGGAGTGTGCGGAAGAGGCATTCAAAAAGATCATCCTGAAGACCGTCCTCAAAAACTACGGACTGACCGAACGGGATCTTGTGCCGTTCTCCATGGCGCATAATTTCTTCGGAATTGCCCGCGATCTGCTTGAGGGCGGAAAGCCCAATCTGTATTTTTATGTCGTCGCCGATATGACCGCGGCAGAGTTCAAAATATTTATGGAAAAAAAGGCGCGTATGGCCGCCGAGGCGCGTGCGGACGTCGCAAAAGTCAGGCAGTACGGGCTGCCGGTGCTTTCCCGCGATAAACTTGACAGCGATTTTTTCCTTGTCGATCACCGCAAGATCACGATCGATTTCGGCTATCGGCTCAGGCTGAAAGCGCGCGACATGATGCACGTAAAGCGGCAGTATTACCCATGCGTCAACAGGGTACTGCATGTTTTTGACGGATTCGGCCATCGGCTCAGGCAGCGGTTCGGGCTGTCGGTGCGCAAAGAGTGCGGAGAGGCGCTGCTTGCCTGCCTGTACTACGCGGATGTATGTCACGAAAGAATGCTGCGTGCGGCGGAACGCAGGGCGAGGGAGGAGCAATACCATGAAGGGTAAAATTCTGGCATACGGCGAGATCATGATGCGGCTCTCGGCGCCCGACGGCAAAACGGTGCGGGAGAGCAGCTGTTTTTCGGCAAACTACGGCGGAACGGAAGCAAACGTACTCGCCTGTCTGCATGCGTTCGGACGTGAAACGAAATATCTCACGGCGCTGCCGGAGGGGCCGCTCGGGGAGGCGGTGCTCGATCATCTGCACCGCTTCGGGATCGATACGTCGGACATTGTCGTACAAGGCGATACGCTCGGGCTTTATTTTTCCGAAAACGGCAATGAAAGCAGGGGAACGAACGTCATCTATTACCGCAGGCATTCGGAGTTCACGCGGCTCAGCGAGGCGTCCTTCGATTATGACAAGGTCTTTTGCGGTGTATCGATTTTTCACATCAGCGGGATCTCCCTGGCGCTCTCCGATTCATCGCGTGCGCTCGCCTTCCGCCTGATCCGCGAAGCAAAGGCGCGCGGGATCGCCGTCAGCTTTGATTTCAATTACCGCGCGAGTTTGTGGAGCGTGGAGGATGCACGGCCCTGTCTTGCCGAAGCGGCGTCAGAAGCGGATATCCTGCTTGCCGGCAGCCGCGATCTTGCGTCGTTTTTGCAGATGACGGCGGATGAGGTCATGGCGCGTTTTCCGTGTCAATATCTCGTTGTGCGCGACCGGAAGGTGATCGCACCCGATCGTCATGCCGTACAGGTCAGCGTGTTTGGAAGAAAAGAAGGAGAGGAGCGCGTTTCTTCTCCGGAGATCGACTTCCCCGTTCTGGAGCGCATCGGCGGAGGGGACGCATTTGACGGCGCTCTGCTGCATGCGCTGACGGAAGGCGAGCCGCTCGGCGAAGCGGTCATGTTTGCCGTTGCGGCATTTGCCTTGAAGCACACCGTCAAAGGTGATACTTTTACGCTTTGTCGGGAGGACGTTCTTCGCTATCGTCACAGATTGGAGGGTACAATATGAGCAAGCCGCGTATTTTGCTGAGCGTCGCCGAAATGGATGAGGCGTTTGAGACAATGCGCACCGCACTTGCGGCATATGCGGATATAACAGTCGTCGGGCTTGACGGCTATTCGCTGTCCGGAGCGGACATATTCATCGGAAAAAAGATGTCGGAGGAAATGCTGGACGGTGCAGATCGCTTGCGGGCGGTGTTTGCCTACAAAACGGGCGTGGATGACTTTCCCGTCAAAGAGTTTTCCCGTCGCGGCATCCTGCTTGTCAATTCGCATATCAATTCACGCTATATCGCGCAATACGCGTTCGGGCTTGCGGTGGCGCTTGTCAGCCGTATTGCCGAATTTGACCGCAAGCTGCGTCAGGGCAACTGGGAGACGGAAGATCCCTATTGGAGAAGCCTGTTCAATATGCGGGTCGGCCTGGCGGGGTATGGAAACATCGGCAGGGAGATCCACGCGATCCTCCGCGCGAACGGCATCGCGACCTATACGCTCGACCGCGGCAAGGAGTATCGGGAGATCGGGACGGTGAGATCGCTGCAGGAGTTGTGCGCAGTCTCAGATCTGCTCGTTCTCTCTCTGCCCAAGACGCAGGCAACGGATAAACTCTTTGACGAGGAGATCTTCCGCCTGCTGAAAGGGAAGTATCTCGTCAATGTCGGTCGGAGCAATTGCATCGATGAAGGCGCGCTCTATGCGGCGCTCAGCTCGGGCGGTATGGCGGGGGCTGCCGTTGACACATGGCGCGAAAAGCCGAGCTCGCCCGGGCAGCGGCTGTTGCCGTTTGACCATCCGTTCCAGACGCTGGACAATATCTTGCTTTCCTCGCATAAGGCAATGCAGCTGCGGGACGGTCATGCGCGGTATGTCGCAGACATTACGCGGCAGGTGATCGGCTATCTGACGGACGGACGCGTTGACAATGTCGTCGACTGCACGCGCGGCTACTGAAACGCTGTGCCGGGAAGAAGACTCTTCGGGGCGATCGAAAGCTCCCCGGCGCCGCGGTAGGTTCATCGGCTTTTGGCGCGGTAGTCAAACAGAGACGGAAAAAGACGGAAAACCCGTCTTTTTTGGAAACGAACCGGTGCGTTCGGTCGGATATGCCCGCTGAAATCCGGAAGCATGTTTTTGTATAGCTTCAGACTATTTATTTGTATGCAAAATAAATATTTTACATATCTTTCCGAATGGTCTATAATAGAAAGCGGAAAAGCTGCAAGAATGCGCTTTTATACGAAGCAGACGCGTGCACCGGAGCTGCGCGATTTGTCGGGCGGCGAAGGGACATTGGAAAGCCGGACTGCGTCATAAATCAAATACAGGAGGAAAGAGCGTTATGAAAGAGACATTGCACCTTGTACAGGAGTGGGATAAAACATTCCCGAAGAGCGACAAAGCGGAGCATTGCAAGGTCACGTTCTGCAACCGTTACGGGATCACGCTTGCTGCGGACATGTACACGCCGAAAGGAGCGCAGGGAAAGCTTCCTGCCATTGCGGTATGCGGGCCGTTCGGCGCGGTCAAAGAGCAGGCGTCCGGGCTTTATGCGCAGACGATGGCGGAAAGGGGATTTTTGACCATTGCGTTTGACCCTTCTTTTACGGGTGAGAGCGGCGGTGAACCCCGCTATATGGCTTCTCCGGATATCAACACGGAGGACTTTCAGGCGGCGGTGGATTTCCTGTCCGTGCAGGAGAACGTTGACCCCGAAAAGATCGGGATCATCGGTATTTGCGGCTGGGGCGGGCTGGCGCTCAATGCTGCGGCGCTGGATACGCGCATCAAAGCGACGGTGGCCTCAACCATGTACGATATGACCCGCGTCAACGCAAACGGCTATTTCGATGCGGAGAACAGCGAGGAGGCGCGCTATCGCAAGAAAGTTGCGCTCAACGCACAGAGGATCGAGGACTTCCGACGCGGCAGTTATGCGGCAGGCGGCGGCGTTGCAGATCCGCTCCCTGATGATGCGCCCTTCTTTGTCAAAGACTACCATGATTATTACAAGACAAAGCGCGGCTATCATCCCCGCTCGCTCAACTCCAACAATGGTTGGAATGTGATCGGGTGTATGTCCTTCATGAATCAGCCGATCCTGAAATACAGCAACGAGATCCGAAGCGCTGTCCTGATCATTCACGGTGAAAAGGCCCATTCCTGCTATTTCAGTAAAGACGCCTATGCCAACATGATGGACGGGAATCCCTGCAAAGACAACAAGGAGCTTATGCTTATTCCCGGCGCGGTGCATACCGATCTGTATGACGACCTCTCGGTGATCCCGTTTGATAAGATCGCGGACTTTTTCCGTCGGAATCTGAAGTAACATCTGCATGCAATGCAATTGCGGCATATGTGACGGAAAGGGTTTGCGGACAACTGATGTAAGAAAATCGACATATCAAAGAAGCCGGGCAGTTCAGGTGCCCGGCTTCTTTGATACCTAATTTCCCCTTGGCGGCAATAAAAAAATATCCGAACCCACTGCTGAGTAATAGTGGTGTTCGGATAGTTCCAATTTGGTGACCCCTTTGAAGTTAAAGGCGAACTATTCAGTTCTTCAAATGATACCGTCTTGCTCTGTCCTTTGTAATTGTATGTAATCACAAAATGGTCGTCGTACAAATAAATACTGTTTACAAAGCCGTCAATAAGCCGCTGCTTGCCTTCCTGCGTGGAGATGTCGATCTTGCGGAAGTTATGGAGCGCAAACAATACCTGTTCCTTAGTGAGCACTGGGGTGCGCATCTGCGCCTCAAATAGCTCAATTTCAAGATTCCGCTTGCGCTCTTCTAACTCGTCCAGTGCCTTCTTCGTCGCGGAAGAGTAAATGCCCTGCGCGATCGCCTCTACAAGATTGTTCAGTTTGGTCTCCACGCCCGTGAGTTGCGTTTGGATAGAAGCTGCCGCATTATCCTCTTGCTGCTGCAATTCATAGACGCGGTCGGCAAGCTCTTCCACGACTTCGTCGCTTGAAAGCAAGTCTTTTATCTCGTCCAGCACAAGCTCTTCCAGCCATTCCTTTCGGACGGACTTTTTGTCGCACATGCCCTGTTTTGCGTGATTGCACTTATAATATCGGTACTGCCGAGAAGTATGGCTCGTCCCGATAACACCCGTCATCATTGCGCCGCACTTTCCGCAGAAGAGGCGGGTCGTCAGCAAATAGTCGTCCTCGCTCCTGTGCATGGCAGGAGCCTTTTTGTTGCGCGCCATGCGCTGCTGCACGCTGTTGAAAGTCGCCTCGTCGATGATCGC
>CALVWM010000032.1 GCA_944367185.1 uncultured Clostridia bacterium
TCGTCATGACAGCAATGCCCGTGCTCATGATCGTGGTGCTCGTCTCCGTCGTCATGGTCATGATCATGGTGGCAGTGTTCGTGCTCGTCATCATGCACCACCTCGGCGGCGAGCTTTTCAAGCTCCTCTTTCAGAGAGTCCTTCTGTTCTATGGCAGCAAGGATCTCCTTGCCGTTGATCGCATTCCAGTCGGTCGTTACAATCGTGACGTCGGTGTGCTCGCGCAGGAGCCTGACCGCCTCTTCCACCTTCGACTCATCGGAGGTGTGCGAGAGCACGATGCAGCTTGCATGCTCGACCTGATCGAGGAAAAATTCCCCAAAGTTCTTCAGATACATCTTGCACTTTTTCGCGTCCACGACGGTGCAGAAGGCATTGAGCTGCGCGCCTTCGACGCCCGCCTGCTGAACGGCGCGGATGACGTCGGAGAGCTTGCCGACGCCCGAAGGCTCGATGATGATTCGGTCGGGCAAATACTGCGCCGCGACCTCTTTTAACGCCTTTGCAAAGTCGCCGACCAGCGTGCAGCAGATGCAGCCCGAATTCATCTCGGTGATGCGAATGCCCGCATCCTGCAAAAATCCGCCGTCCACGCCGATCTCGCCGAACTCGTTTTCAATCAGCACGACCTGCTCGCCCTGATACACTTCTTTGATCAGCTTTTTGATGAGCGTCGTCTTCCCTGCGCCCAAAAACCCAGAAAAAATATCGATCTTAATCATATATAACCTCGTTCCGATGTTTCGTCCTTCTATATATACCCGAAACAGCGAACATCAAAACGCCCAATTTCCGTCCTTAAAGATCGCGACGCGCTCGCCCTTTGCTGTGACGCCCGTGATCTGCATATCCTTGCAGCCGATCATGAAATCGACGTGGATCATGCTGTCGTTGAGACCGAGTTTTGCAAGCTCCTCCGGCGAGAGGTCCTCATACCCGCGAACGCAGTTTGCAAAACCCTTGCCGAGCGCCAAGTGGCAGCTTGCATTTTCGTCGAACAGAGTATTGTAATAGAGGATCCCCGCATTGTTGATGGGAGAATCATCTGCGATCAGCGCGCATTCTCCGAGCATCGCTGCGCCATCGTCCATGGAGATCATCTTCTCCAATAGTTCCTGATTTTTCTTTGCCTTGACCTCGACGACCTTCCCTTTTTCAAAGCGGACGGAAAAATCCTCGATGAGTTCGCCCTGATAGGAGAGCGGCTTGGTCGAATAGACAATACCCTCTGCATCCCCCGCCTTGGGCGAAGTGAAGATCTCCTCCGAGGGGATGTTTGGATTGTAGTATCTGCCCTCGAGCGTCGTCTCTCCTCCGCCGAGGAAGAGACTCTCGTTCATCAGTCCGACGCGGAAATCGGTACCGTTGCCCGCCTTATACTCCAGCGCGACAAGCCCAAGCTTGTTGAGATGGTCGCAGCGGGAGGCGATGTTGTCGTTATGACGCGCCCACTCGCGGACGGGGTCTGGACCGTCTGCGCGGGACGCCTTCAAAATCGCGTCCCAAAGCGCCTCCACGGCGCGGTTGATTTGGAGATCTGGAAACACCTTCTTTGCCCACGCCTTCCCGGGGACGGCGGCAATGCACCACTGGTAGTGATTGTCCATCGCGTCGCGATAGGGCTTGGAGACCTTGCTGCGCGCAATGCGGCTGCGGGTCGCCTTGTCCTGATCGATGCCCGAGAGCCCGTCGGGATCTTCGGAGAGCAGATAGAGCATAGCGGGCAGCTCCTTCTGATAAAGTTTGAGCCTCTCGATCTCCCAGTCTGCCGTCGCGGAGAGGGTCTCCTCCTTTTCGTACTTATATTTAAGTTTGGAAATGGGCTGATGCGCCCACTGAACCGTAACCTTCCCCGCGCCGGCTCGATACAGCTCCTCCACGACCCATTCGGTAAACTCGGGCTGGTCGAGCTCGGGATAGACGATGACCCACTGTCCTTTTTTGGGGTTGATGCCGACCTTGGCGAGCAGTTTTGCATAGCGCTTGAGCTGTAATTTATTCATATTGTTCCTCCGTTGGTTTCTGTCAGTTTCTACCTTACTATTATAATCGTTTCCTGAAAAAAGTCAATGTTTTGCGAACAAAACAAACCTGCGGGTGTCCCCGCAGGCTCTTGTGTTATGAAAGATACAGGACGACCTGCCCCGTCTGCAGGCTCTTTGGCACGTCGATGACGCGCTGGTTTGAGGAACCGCGGAATTTGAGGCGGATGTCCTTGAGTTCTTCGACGAACCTCCCGTCCACAAGGACGTCAAAGAGCGAAATAAACTCGCTCGTCTCGGGCAGGCGCACCTGCTCCTCTGCGAGCGTACCGCCAGAGTAGGTATAGCCTGTAAAGCACCAGATATCCTTTTCGGGCAGGCGCGCGCGCACCTTTTTGACGAAGGGAAGCAGCGCCCGCTGGTTTTCCGGCTCCATCGGATCGCCGCCGAGCAGCGTCAGTCCCGCGATATAGTAGGGAGAGAGCGCCGTGATAATCTCCTCCTCCACTTCCTCCGTGAAGGGCTTGCCGTAACCGAAGTCCCACGCGATCTGATTAAAGCAGTTCTTGCAGTGCCGCCGGCAACCGGAAACAAAGAGGGAGACGCGAACTCCCTCTCCGTTTGCAATGTCCGTTTTTTTGATCTCTGCGTAATTCATATCAAAGATGCAGGACTCTGTCCTTGATCTCCTGCGTTCTGCCCTGATTCCAGAACTGCGTTCCGATATACCCGCATGTGCGGCGCGCGACGTTCATCTTGTTCTGATCGCGGTTGTGACAGTGCGGGCACTCCCAAATGAGCTTGCCGTCCTCTTCCACGATCTGGATCTCCCCGTCATAGCCGCACACCTGGCAGTAGTCGCTTTTTGTGTTGAGCTCTGCGTACATGATGTTGTCGTAGATATACTGCATGACGGCGAGCACCGCGGGGATATTGTCCTGCATGTTGGGGACTTCCACATAGGAGATCGCACCGCCGGGCGAGAGCTGCTGGAACTCGCTCTCAAACTTGAGCTTGGTGAACGCATCGATCTGCTCGGTGACATGCACATGGTAGCTGTTTGTAATATAGTTCTTGTCCGTCACACCTGGAATGATGCCAAAGCGCTTTTGCAGGCACTTCGCAAACTTATACGTCGTGCTCTCAAGCGGCGTGCCGTACAGCGAGAAGTCGATGTGCTCCTTTGCCTTCCACTCCTTACATTTGTCGTTCATGTGCTGCATGACGGCGAGCGCGAAGGGCTTTGCCTCATCGTCGGTATGGCTCTTGCCCGTCATATATTTGACGCACTCATACAGTCCTGCATACCCGAGAGAGATGGTGGAATAGCCGCCGTACAAAAGCTTGTCGATGGTCTCGCCCTTTTTCAGGCGCGCCAGAGCGCCGTATTGCCAAAGAATGGGCGCTGCGTCGGAGAGCGTCCCCTTGAGGCGGTTGTGACGGTACATCAGCGCTCTGTAGCACAGCTCGAGGCGCTCGTCAAAAATATCCCAGAACTTCTTCTCGTCCCCCTTGGAGGAGAGCGCCACGTCGACAAGATTGATCGTGACGACGCCCTGATTGAATCTGCCGTAGTACTTGGGTTTGCCGTTTTCATCGACATATGGCGTCAGGAAGCTGCGGCAGCCCATGCAGGTGTAGCAATGCCCCTCGCCGTTCTTGTCCACCTTGTATTCGAGCATCTTCTTTTCGGAGATGTAGTCGGGCACCATGCGTTTTGCCGTGCACTTCGCGGCGAGCTCGGTCAGATACCAGTACTTGCTGTCCTTGCGCACGTTGTCCTCTTCCAGAACGTAGATGAGCTTGGGGAATGCAGGCGTCACCCAGACGCCTGCCTCGTTCTTGACGCCGCGGATACGCTGGTTGAGCGTCTCCTCGATGATGAGCGCGAGATCGGCGCGCTCCTGTTCGTTGCGCGCTTCGCCGAGATACATGAACACCGTGACGAAGGGCGCCTGTCCGTTGGTGGTGAGCAGGGTGACGACCTGATACTGGATGGTCTGGATGCCCTTGGCGATCTCTGCCTTCAGACGCTTTTCCGCAATTTTCGCAATTGCGCCCTCATCCCTGATCCCGAGCTCTGCAAGTTCCTCCGCGACGTCTGCGCGGATCTTCTGACGGCTGACGTCCACAAATGGCGCGAGGTGCGTCAGGGAAATACTCTGTCCGCCGTACTGATTGGAGGCGACCTGCGCAATGATCTGCGTCGCGATATTGCACGCTGTCGAGAAGGAATGCGGCTTTTCAATGAACGTTCCGGAGATGACCGTTCCATTCTGCAGCATGTCCTCGAGATTGACAAGGTCGCAGTTGTGCATATGTTGCGCAAAATAGTCCGCATCGTGGAAATGGATAAGCCCGGCATCATGTGCCGCGACAATATCGGGCGGCAGGAGGATACGGCGCGTCAGGTCCTTGGAGACCTCGCCCGCCATATAGTCGCGCTGCACGGAATTGACGGTGGGATTCTTGTTGGAATTCTCCTGCTTGACTTCCTCATTGTTGCATTCGATGAGCGTGAGGATCTGCGCATCCGTCGTATTGGAACGCCTGACGAGCGCACGCGTATAACGGTAGGTGATATACTTTCTCGCGACCGCAAACGCCTTCTGATCCATGATCTGATTTTCGACAAAATCCTGGATCTCCTCGACGTTGACGGCGCGGTTGAGATCGCCCGCCAACCCCGCCACCTTGTTTGTGATGAGTGCGATCTGCTTCTCCGTCAGGCGGTTTGATTCACTGACTTCGTTATTTGCCTTGCGGATGGCGTTTTCGATTTTTGAAAGATCAAAATCGACTTCCGTACCGTTTCTCTTGATGATCTTCATACTCTTTACCTGCCTTTCTCCATTTTTCCCCGTATGACTGAATCTCGTCCTCCGAATTGCGGGAACACTTCTATCTTACTACATCTTGTGGTGTTTGTCAACCCTTCATGTCTATATTTTGGAAAAAATTTTACGCCAACCACAAGATATTGTGGTTGGCGCATAAAAATGGCTTGCTTATTCTCGTGAAACCAAGGGCGCAAGGTTTTCACGCAATGTATCGGACGGCAATGCTTTCAGTTCAGCTCTGTTATGTTCAGGCTGGCGAAAATCTCATCATACTTCGCCTTGGTAAAAGAGATGGTATCGAACGTCGTGACCGTCGCGGTGCCTGCGGCAACGCCTGCGCGAAGGATGTCCGGAAGGTCTGCCCCTTCTTTGAGCATCATGGCGGCAGCGGCGACCATGCCGTCTCCCGCGCCGACCGTGGAATTGACGGCGACATTGATGCTCTTGCAGTAGTAGTTCTTTGTTCCGTTGGTGATGACGGCGCCGTCCTTCCCGAGGGAGAGAAGCACGATCTTTGCACCGCGGTCAAGAAGCTCCCGGCATCCGGCGAGCATATCGTCTTTGTCCTTGAACTCTCTGCCAAGTGTGTCCTGCAACTCCTCGAGGTTGGGCTTGACGAGATCGACGCCCGCTTCCAGCGCGGCAAACATCTTTGCGCCCTCCGTATCGACGATGCGCAGCGACTTCGGATCAACGGTCCGGAAGAGTTCCCGGTAGTAGCTGTTTTCCACCCCGCGCGGCAGGCTGCCGGAGATGACGGTCACGTCCGAACGGGAAGAAAAATTTCGGATCATGTGCAGAAGCTCGCCGAGCTTCTCGCTGGCAACCTGTCCGCCCACGTCGTTGACTTCGGTGAGCATAGACTTCTTATCGATGAACTTATAGTTTTCGCGCACGCGTCCGCTGTTCCAGACGAATGCGAACGGCACACCCTCCTTGTCCAGCGCACGCTCGAACATAGAGCCGTTCTCATTGTACATAAAGCCCGTCGCGTATGCCTGACCGCCAAGCCTTGCTACACCGATCGCTACGTTGAGCGCCTTCCCGGCAAAGGACAGAGTCTTGTTCTTGACAATATTGACTTTGCCGATGTTCAGCGAATCCAGTTCGATCGTGACGTCAACGCACGGACTCATGCAAACAGTTAATATCATGGATCGATCCCCCTGCCAGCTCCGTGAACGGAGCCGATATTTCAAGCAATTTCTTGCGTTATCTATTATAGTATGAATTTGTGGAAATATCAAGAGCGGGCAGGAAAAAATTTGCGGAAAAATCGCTCTTTTTGTTGCGTGTAAGTCACATGGAGATCATCTGCAGCGTCTCATAGAGCTCATAATTGAACTTCTTTTTCATGGAGACCGCTTCGATGATGTCCATATCGATGATCTCGTTCTTATGGATCCCGACGACGCGGTTGCCGATCCCGTCTTTGAGAAGACGTACGGCCTTGTTCCCGAACTGCGCCGCGAGCATTCTGTCCGCCATAGACGGAGAGCCGCCGCGCTGGACATGCCCGATGCAGGTGGAGCGCACGGAATAGGTCGTGACTTCCTGCAGTTCGCGCGCAAACTTCTCCGCGCTCGTGACGCCCTCTGCGACGATGATGATATTGGAATGCTTGCCGTTGGCGCGCGAACGGTTGATTCGCATGACGATGTCGTCGAGATTATAGGAGATCTCAGGCACGACGATGATCTCGGCACCCGAAGCGATGCCCGCATACAGCGCAATATCGCCGCAATGTCTGCCCATGACCTCCACGACGGAGATGCGCTCATGCGAGTTCATCGTGTCGCGCAGCTTGTTGATGATCTCCAGGCAGGTGTTGACCGCCGTATCGAAACCGAGCGTGTAATCTGTATATTCCAGGTCGTTGTCGATGGTCCCGGGGATGCCGATGGTCGGAATGCCGTAGTCCTCCGTCAGGCACTTTGCCCCGCGGAAAGAACCGTCTCCGCCGATGACGACAAGCCCTTCGATCCCGCGGCGCTCCAAAGTCGCGACCGCCTGTTTCTGTCCGTCCACCGTCAGCATTTCAAGACAGCGCGCAGTACGCAGTTTCGTGCCGCCGCGCTGTACGATGTCGGATACGGAACGCATTTCCATGGGCATCATCTTGTCTTCGATGAGTCCCGCATATCCACGTTCGATGCCATACACTTCCATTCCGAAATAGATCGCCGTTCTGACGACTGCGCGGATCGCCGCATTCATACCGGGCGCATCACCGCCGCTCGTTAAAAGTCCGATACGTTTCATCGACTTCCTCCAAAATCCTGTTATTACGCACGTTTTTCATTATAGCAAATTTTTTGCAAAAAGGAAACCTCTTTTTTAGCTTTTTTCAGAAAACTTTTACAATCATACAAGCTTGATACACTGATCGGGCAAAAAGGAACGAAGCTCCGCCATGAGCGCCCGCGACAGGTGTACCGAGAACTCGAATCGCTTCTCCGCGTGCAGGATCTTGGTCCTGACTTCCCCTTCGTAGGAGAGGATGGTCTCGATCATCTCTTCAAAGTCCGGCTCGGGAAGCTTTCTCGCATCCAGCCACAGCACTTGCTCCTGCAGCGTCGGCACATCTTCGTGTTTCGCCTCTTCGGGCGGGACAAATTCGGTGAGGTTGTCCAGAATGATGCAGGGAAGTTTTTCGGACGGGATGTCGATCCTGCCGGAGACGCGCACAACGCCGTCATGCTTCAAATGGGATTTGATCTTGTCATAGATACGCGGGAACGCGACGCACTCCACGCTGCCGTACAGGTCCTCGATCGTGATGAACGCCATGATCGTGCCGCTCTTGGTGTTGATCTTGCGCACCGCAGCGACAATGCCGCCCATCGTGACTTTGTCGTCGATTTTGATCTGGTGATAGGTCCTGTCCCCCGTCTCCTCATCCTCTTCATAGTCCGCAAGCAATCCCGTATGAAAGTTGCAGTCGGTAAAATGCGCGGCGTATGCACCGAACGGATGCCCGCTGACATAAACGCCCAGCACCGATTTCTCGCGGGACAGTTTTTCCGTCGTGTCCCATTCGGGAATATCGGGATAATTCGCCTTGGGCGCCTCTTCCTGAATGATGTCGCCGAACAGCGACATCTGCGCGCTCATCTTCTGCTTGTCGATGGCGGCGAGGCGCTTCATCAGATCCTCATAGACAGCCTCATATTGGCTGCGCCGTTTCCCCATGGAATCGAACGCGCCGCCGAAGATAAGACTCTCCACCATCTTCTTGTTGAGAAAGCGAATACACCGCATCAAAAAGTCAGGGAAATCCTTGAAAAGCCCGTTCTTTTCCCTCTCTTCGATGACCTTCTCCATTGCGCCGATGCCTACGCCGCGCAGCGCGCACAACCCGAAGCGCAGCCCGTCTCCCTGCACGGAGAAATACGCCTTGGACTTATTGACGTCGGGCGGATAGACCGCAATGTTCTTCTCCTTCATGTAGACGACGTACTTGGCGATCTCGTCGATCTTGTCGATGCGGTTGTTGAGTACGCCCGCAAGGAATTCCTTGGGATAGTACTTTTTCAGGTACGCCGTCTGATAGGTGACGACGGCGTACGCCGCCGCGTGCGACTTGTTGAAGGCGTAGGATGCGAAACTCTCCATTTTAGCGAACAGCTCCGCGCTGACCTCGGGCGGGATGCCCTTGGCGATACAGCCCGCAATGTTGCCGCCCTTATCGAGATCCCCGTAGATGAACTTGTCTTTCTGCGCCATCAGTTCGGAGCGATGTTTCTTCGCCATGGCGCGGCGCACGAGGTCTGCCTGACCCAGCGAATAGCCCGCAAGGTTCTGGAAGATCTGCATGACCTGCTCCTGATAGATGATGACGCCGTACGTCTTTTCGAGGATGGGCTTCAGAAGAGGTGTCAGGTAGGTGATCTTGTCCGGTTCGGCGCGGTTCCTTAAATACTCCGGAATGAAGTCCATGGGGCCGGGGCGGTAGAGCGAGATGCCTGCGATGAGATCTTCAAGACAGGTCGGCTGGAGCTGCTTCATAAAGCGCTTCATGCCGCCCTGTTCAAGCTGGAACACGGCGTCCGTGTCCCCTTCCGAGATGAGCTGATAGGCGCCCGGGTCGTTGCACTCCTGCCCGAACGTGATCGTCCTGCCCGTGTCCTCCAGGATATAATCGAGCGTCTTTTTGATGTCGGTGAGCGTCGTGAGCGCCAGGAAGTCCATCTTGAGCATGCCGATGGACTCCACTTCCTTCATGTCGAACTGCGTGGTGATGTCCTCGCCGTTTCGGGAGAGCGGGACATTGTCCGCGATCTTCTTGCGGCAGATGACGACGCCCGCCGCATGCATGGACGTGTTGCGCGGCATGCCCTCGAGCTTTAAGCCCATGTCGATGACGCGCTTTAATTGCTCGTCCGACTCATACATCTCGATGAACTCGGGGTTGCGCTTGCTCTCCTGATCGGCGAGCTTTTTTAAGGCCTCCTCGTGTTGATCGGGGTCGTTTTCCGTCTCCTGCACCTTTTTACGACACTTCTCAATATTCAGTCCCAGCAGTTCGCGGATGGTGGATTTGCCGTCCATCAGCTTGGTGACGCGGTCGGTATCCGAATAGGGAACGCTCATGACGCGCCCCACGTCCTTGATGACGGCGCGCGAGGCGAGCGTACCGAAGGTCACGATCTGCGCGACGTTCTCGGGATGATACCTCCGGCGGACATATTCAATGGTTTCTCCTCTCCTTGCCGTGCAGAAGTCGACGTCGAAGTCGGGCATGGAGACGCGGTCGGGATTGAGGAAGCGCTCAAAGAGCAGGTCGTAGCGCAGCGGATCGACGTTGGTGATACCGATGGAATAGGCGACGATGCTCCCGACGCCCGAGCCGCGCCCGGGACCGACAGGGATGCCGTTCATGCGCGACCAGTTGATATAGTCCCAGACGATGAGGAAGTAATCGGCAAACCCCATCTTGATGATGATGCCAAGCTCATATTCCGCGCGCTGCATGATCTCGTCCGTGACGGGATCGTAGCGTTTGGGCAGCCCCTCCATTGTGAGGCGGCGCAAAAATTCGGGCGACGGCGTGCCATCGTCCGCCGTGTACAGCGGAATGAGCGATTTATCGTAGACGGGCTGGCCGTTGTCCTTTAAGTTGAAGGGCGTATCGGTATCGGACACCTTGTCCGCAATGACGCGGGTGTTCGCGATCGCCTCGGGAAGGTTGGGAAAGAGCGCCGCCATCTCGTCGCCCGACTTCATGTAGAACTCGTGCGTCTGCATCTTCATGCGAGAGGGATCGTCCAGCGTGCGCTTGGTCTGGATGCACATGAGCACGTCCTGCATCTCCCAGTCCTCTTTTTTGAGGTAGTGCACGTCGTTGGTCGCAACCAGTCCGATGTTCGTCTCGCGCGCGAGCTGCACCAGAAGCGGCAGGATCTGCTTCTGTTCGGGAATGCCGTGATCCTGGATCTCAATGTAAAAGTCCTCGCCGAACGCTTCTTTCATCTCCAGGGCAAACGCCTTTGCCTTTTCGTACTCGCCCGCAAGAAGAAGGCGCGGAATACGCCCCGCAAGGCAGGCAGAGAGGCAGATGACGCCGTTCGTATGCTCTTTGAGGACGGTATAGTCGATGCGCGGGCGGTAGTAGTAGCCGTCTACAAAGGCAAGCGAATCGAGCTGGACGAGGTTGACGTAGCCCGCCTTGTTTTTGGCGAGCAGGATAAGGTGATCGGCCTTCTGATCGATGTGCTGGCGGTAGTCGTCCACGACGTAGAATTCGCAGCCGATGATCGCCTTGATCTTATTTTTCTTGCACTTTTCGGCAAACTTCAGGGAGGCGTACATGTTGCCGTGATCGGTGATCGCAACCGCGTTGATGCCGTTGTCTACGCAATGACGCACCAGATCGTCCACCTTGACGGCGCCGTCCAAAAGACTGTACTCCGTATGTAAGTGCAGGTGTACAAAATCAGTCATTGCTCTGTCTCCTTATAAATTTGCATCAGCTTGCGCATGCGGTGATTGAGCCCCCCTTTGCTCACCCCCAGCGTTAAGGCAAGCTCAGATAAGGAGAGCGTCGGGTTTTCAAGCCTGGCAAGCGCCGTCTGGCGGAGCGCTTCGGGCAGCGTCTGCAATGTTCCGCTCTCCTGCAATTTCTGCAGCGCGACCGTCTGCGCGGCGGACGCGATGGCGGCCTTGTCCGCATTGCCCGCCATGCAGTTCTGAATACGGTTTTCGTTGTTGGTACGCGCGCGGGCGGCAGAGACGGCGTCCAGCTTTTTCAGGGCGTTGTTCGCTCCGAGGACGGACAGGACGTCAGAGATCGCCTCACGGCTCTTGACATAGGCGACAAAGGTATCGCCGCGCGGGACGAGCTTTCCGAACAGCTCAAACCCCGCAAGCAGGTCGCAGAACTCCTCCGCCCGCTCCTGCGTGAAAAAGACGCATTCAAGGTGATAGCCCGTCGATGCGCCGTCTCGGGGAAGCGTACAGCTCCCGCCGCCTAAAAACGCCGCTCTGAGATAATACAGGGCCGCGTCTGAATTGTCCTCCAGATGCGCACGCAGCGCGCGCGTCTCGTTTACAACATACAGCGCGTTTTCTCCGCCGCAAAAAAATGTGATCTTGTCGCGCCGGCGTTTGGGATCGCGCGTCACTTCCCGGATCTCCGGCCGGATGCCGAGTGCTTCGGAAAGACGCTGAAAATATTCCGCAACCCGCTCGTTTTCACTGACGACGATAAACCCATTTTCCGTGAGCGCGCCGCTCGTCGAGAGCATCGCCGCCATTGCCGCCAGCGCGCCCGCACGCGTTGCGGGAAAATATGCAAGCAGATCGCGCTTGATTTCACTTGTGAAATTTGCCAATCCGCTCCCTCACATGTGCTCTTTCTTCCACTGTTGCAGACGGAACGCGGGGTGCCTGCCGTTCAGGTTGTCAATGCGGTCGAGCGGGATCCCGACGCGCTCCACCTGTTCCATGGCAAGCTTCAGATCGCCGATGCGATCCACGGAGTGCGCGTCCGAATCGATGATGAAGCGCACGCCCGTGTCGGCGACTTTCGCAAGTTCTTCGTCCGTCAGGTGCTTTTTTTTGGCGCTGATCTCGATGTATGTCCCGTGATCGCGGCAGCACTTTGCCACTTCGACCGGGTCGGCAAAGCAGCCGTAATTGAGGTGCGCGAGAATATCGACGGGATTGCGTTCGATGCTGTTGATATATGCTTTGGTCGTATAGCGGACGAGCGATTTGGATGGACGGATATGCAGCTGTGAGCGAAGCCAGCTGCCAAGTCCCAGTTTGCCGTCAAAGAGTTTTTGGTACCGCACAAGGACATGGATGCCGACGACATAGAGATCAAAGATCTCACAGTCATGCGGAGTGAGATCGCAAAGACCCGTAACGCCGCGGATATTGCTCTCCAGGCCCAAAAGCGCGCGGATCCCGATTTCCTGCTCCGCCGCGCGTAATTCACGAATATACTGTGCAAGCTCTTTGCGCTTGAGTCCGCGGAAAAGGTGCGAAAATCCGTGTTCGGTGCAGCCGATCTCTTCCAGTCCGATCTCCTTAGCGCGGCGGAAGTTCTCGAGAAATGTATTTTTCCCGTCCGAATAGACGGTATGCGTATGATAATCTGCCGTAAGTTTCATATCTTCTGTGCCTTTCAGGGAATGCGCCGTATCTCCTCGCGCAGAGCGATCCCGGTCTGCCGTTTTACTGTCTGTTTGATGTAATCGATGAGCAATGCCACGTCTCGCGCGCTTCCGCCTTCGTTACAGATAAAATTTGCGTGCTGCAGGGAAACGACCGCTCCCCCGATACGCTTGCCTTTTAGCCCGCACGCTTCGATGAGCTTTCCCGCCGGAATCCCTTCAGGATTGACAAAGACGCAGCCCATGCTCCTGCCCTTGGGGAAATTCACCCGCAGGGAGCGATAGTGACAGCTCTCGCGGTCAATGTCGGCTTGTTTTGCGTACCTCCCCCGCAATTGGACGCCGAGTACGGCGATCCCCCGTTGAAAGATGCTGGCTTTTTCCCCGAAAGCACAGTCTTGACGATCCAACACAAAGATCTTTCCCCTATCGCAGCAGAGAACGCGCTGCACGACGTCGGAAAAATGCAGGTCTTTTATCCCCGCGTTCATCGTGACGCCGCCTCCGACCGACATGGGAATGCCCGAGAAGGGCGAGAACCCCCCGATGCCGTTCCGACACGCAAAGGCGAGCAGGCGCCCGCCCGTTACGCCTGCACCTGCAAACAGATCCGTCCCTTCCGCATAGAGCGCGTCAAGACGACGGAACAGCACGACGACGCCGGAAAATGTCCCGTCCGCCGGCAGCACATTGGCGCCTGCGCCGAGATAGCACGTCGGAATGTGTTCCCGCGCGAGATAGGATATAACCGCCGCACTCTCTTCGACGGACGAGGGAAAGGCGGCGACTTCCGCCATGCCGCCGCAGCCGATGGTCGTATGCCTTGCAAAATCAAAGGACGGCTGCAAAAAAAGGGCGGGAAATTGCGCATGAAGACGCGGATAAAGCTGCATCTTTTCTCACCTTCCTATTCTATCATACTTCATGCCATAATTCAAATGTTTTCGTAAAATTTCTCCGACTTTTTTTACGCCCGTTTACGGCTGCGATACGGCGGGAAAGAGCATATCCAGCTCGCGCTCCGCCGTCCCCGTATGAAGACGCTCCACGCGTTCGGACAGATCCTGCGGCGTTAAGAACGCCCCTACCGTCCTGCCCTGTGCGTCCTGCGCCGGATACATGCCGATCTCGGAAAGCGTTGCCTGCACATCCTCCGAAAGCAGAAGGGCGACAAATTCCAAGCATGCGTCGGCATACTCCCGGGAGAGGATGCTCACATACTGATAGAGATCACAATAGGCAGGGAGCAGCTTGGAATAGACGGTAACGCCGCGGCTCGAGAAGCGACAGACATCGCGCTGCGTCCCCAGAAGGTAATCATATTTTCCGCCCAGAAAATCAAGATATGCCGTCAGCGACTCCTCCGTCTTCCCCTCGATGCCGGCAAAGTACGCGCTCGCCTCGACGAGATTTTCCCCGCCGGAAGACAGGACCACGCTGTCGGACGGCGTGCCGCTCTCCGGCAGATCGTCCGCGAGAGAAAACAGATAATATGCGCCGCGGCACCACGGAACCGCCAGGTCAGACCCGGCAAATGTTCTGCCGAGGGGGACGGCATCGACTTGCCCCACACCGACGCCGAAAGAGAGAATATCGGGTGTTTCCCCACGCGAGAATGACTCATAAACTCCTGACAGCGTATAACTCACAATATGATAGTATGTCCCCTCCTGCCCCGCTTCTGCCCGCTGTGCGACGCGTTTGAGAAAGGAAGTGCGCGAGCCGCGCCCGCCTTCGAAGGTATCCACATTCCAGACGGATATGACGACGGGCTGGGCCGTCTCCGCCTTTGCGGTATGCGGATAACATACAAGGGCAAGGACCAGCGCCGCAAGCAGGACAAAGGGAATCACCTTTTTCAGAAGGGAGACGTTCATCCATGTATTCTATGAAGGAGAGATCAAAAACATTCCGGACAGAATTTGGGAGAGGCGTCTGCCTCTCCCGCAGCCCTCCCGCGCGCACGGCGCCCGAAAAGACCTCTATCTGAAAGCGCCGTAGCGCTGATAACAGTTTTGTATCCGTTGCCGAAAATTATACGCAAAAAGAGAGGGTCTCCCCTCTCCTTGTTTCAGCGCTTGCTGTAGCTGTCACAGCAAGTGCAATGTTCGCAGTCGCAGGTATTCCCGACGCGAATGGTCGAAAGCGTGCAGTGCATGCCGTCGCAATTGTATCTGCAATCGGTCACACAGCAGGAAACGCCGCTGTTGATGTCGTTCATCTGCCACCTCCTTACGCGGACAGTATCGCCAAATTTTCGAGAAAATATCCAAAACCGCATTGACAAAACATCTTGCAGCGGTTACAATAGAGTCAGAAACAAGGAGGCCGATATGAAAGTTATCCTCAAACAAGACGTGAAAGGCAGCGGCAAGCAGGGCGACGTGATCGAAGTTTCGGACGGTTATGCAAAAAATTTCCTTCTGAAAAAGGGACTTGCAGAACCCGCGACCGCAAGTGGGCTCAACGAGATCTCGCAGAGAAAGACGGCTGACGCCTACCATAAGGCAGAGAATGAAAAGCAGCTCCGCGAACTGGCAAAAAAAGTCAACGGAAAGACAGTCATCGTCCCGATCCGTGCGGGCGAAAACGGCAAGGTGTTCGGATCCGTCACCACGGCACAGATTGCAGCCGCACTTGCCGAGCAAGGCTGCGACGTCGACAAGAAAAAGATCTCCTTTGACGGTACGATCAAGACGGTCGGCGTGTTCGATGCGGAGATCCGCTTCATGGAGGGCGTCACGGCAAAGATCAAGGTCGAAGTCGTTCCCCTCGCATGACACGGCAATCAAAAATATAAAAACGCGCCGACGGCGCGTTTTTTTCTGTTTCAAGCTTCTGAGATTAAATCTGCGACAAAGCGCCCGATCCTCATTCACGCTTTGAAGTGGCGGAGCTGCGTGCAGATGACGCTGATCCCGTATTTGTCGCAGAGCTTGATGACCTTACTATCGGGTGCACCGGTCTGAATCACGGCGGTGATCCCGAGGTCTTTGCACTCTTCCAACGTCTCAAGCGTCAAAAGTCCGGAATCGGAGGCGATCACTGCACCCTGTGTCCGATCTCCTGCCAGCTCAACGGCAAAGCGGAACGCAAGCATCCGGTTGGACTGTCCCGACCCAAGTCCGAGCGTCTCACCGGCATTCCCGATGACAACGGCACTCGAATGCGCATGTTTTGCGACCTTATAGTTAAATTCAAGGGCGCGCATTTCCTCGTCCGAAGGCTTTTTTGCCGTGACGCAGACCGCGCCATCGGATAGTGCCGTGTCATACGTCTGTACGAGCAGACCACCGTAGATCTTCTTCATATCGAAAGTACGGAACTGCACCTTGCTGCGGATATCCGGCATCTCCAGCAGGATGAGCGCCTTCTGGAACCTGAGTTCGGACATCGCTTCCGGGGTAAAGCCGACGGCAATGACTGCCTCGGCGCCCGTGTCACGCAATTCCGCAGCCATGCGCGCGTCGACCACGCCGTTGACGGCAAGGATCCCGCCGCGCAGCCCGGCAGGGTCTGCCCCCTTCGCGCGGGCGAATGCCTCGCAGAGATCACTTCCCGTTCCCGCGGCGCAGGGCATACAGTGCTTGCATACGACGACGGTCGGATCGTCAAACTCTTTGATCAGTTCCAGTGCCGCGTTGGCATCGTGGATGTTGCTGTATGTCAGGTCAGCTCCGGCAAGCTGTCTTGCGCGCGCAATGGAACCCTCCTTCAGCAACGGCTCGCGGTACACTGCCGCCCGCTGATGCGGGTTTTCTCCATAGAGCATATCCTGCGTCTTTTCATATGTCACGGTCAGCGTCTTGGGGAAAGAGATCTTGAGCTGATAGGAAAGATACTGCGCCACAAGCGCGTCATAGGACGCCGTATATGCAAAAGCTTTATACATGAGGTATTGGCGCTCATCCTCGGCAATGACGCCCGCCGCAAGATCACAAAGCACGCGGTCGTAGTCATCGGGATCGCAGACCGCTACGGTGTGCATAAAATTGCGCGCAGCCGCATTGAGGAGCGCCGAGCCGCCGACGTCGATATGTGACGCCGCCTCTTCAAACGGGACGCCTGCCTCCATGTCCTCCCGGAAGGGATAGAGGTTGATGACGACCAGCTCGATCGGGAAAATCTGCGCCTTGGAGGCGTCCAGCTCCTTGAGCTGCTCTTCCGTCAGTTCGTTGGCAATGATCCCCGTATAGACGGCAGGGTGCATCGCACGCACTTTTCCGCCGAGTGGCTCCGGATACCCCGTGAGTTCATGTGCGGAAAGGGCGGGGATCCCGGCTTCCCGCAGCGTTCTGCATGTCCCCTCGGTGGCGACGATCTCATAGCCGTATTCCACGAGGTACTGGCAGAACTCGACGATACGCTGCTTGTCGTACACGCTTACATATGCTCTTTTTTTTGCTTTCATTTACTCAACCGCCTGAAAAAAAGTAATTTGCACATACTGGAACTGTATGATTTTGCTCACGATGTTGTTATCCGTATATATCCTTGCCGTTAATTTTTATGCGTTTCGCTGGCTTCGCGGACAGCGCGACGAGGCAGATATGGGAAACAGGCCGCAAAATGAAGGAGACGGAAAATTGCTTCTCATCTCCGCCATGGGCGGTGCGATCGCAATTTTCGTTTCAATGCTTGTCCTGCATTACCGTATGGACAGCATGCTGTTGATGCTCGTCCTTCCTCTGCTGTGCGTAGTCAATATATACTGTTTCTATCTCGGATACCGCGGGATCTTTGTCTTCTGGTGATCAGTCTTTGAAGGCGTTTTCATCCAGCCACTTTGCAACGCCGTCCTCTTCGCAATAGCCGATGACGCCCGTCGCCTTTTCTTTGAGCCAGCTGTCCGCATTCATGACGGCATATTTTTCGTCACAAACGTCAAACATATCCGAATCGTTGGAGGAATCCCCGAAGCAGACCAGCTTCTCACAGCCGAAGTGTTCCTTGAGAAAACGCACGCCGTTTGCCTTGGTCGCGCTCCGAACGGAAATATCCATCCAGTAATCTTCCTGATAGGTCTCTTTATGATAGATACATATGATGCGGGGGTCGTATTTCAGGACGTTCCACGCGCGCTCCATTTTCTCGCCGGGTCCCACGCACTTGAACGTAAAGACATAGCCGTCCAGAAGATCCTGCGTTGAATGCGCCGCAGTTAGCCGCCTGTCCCCCTTCCGCCACGCGAGATAGCGCTGCATGCTCGGCGACTCCTTCCCTTCCAGCCATACGACGCGCTCCCGATCGGGAACAGCACCGAAAATAAGAGGCGCGATCTCGAATTCATTGAGTTTTTCAAGCAGCTCCTTTTTGAGCGCCTCGTCAAAGCAATGAAAGGCAAGCGTCTTATTTTGCACGATGTCGTATATGAGCGCACCGTTATAAAAGACCGCCGGAAGCTGTATTTTCAGTCCCTGAAGCGCACCTTTCGCGCCATGCACAGAGCGTGCCGTGGCGAACGTAAGCGAAAGACCGCGATCGATCAGGGAATTGATGTGCTCTACGCTGTAAGCGGACACGCATTCATTTTTCGTCAATAGCGTGCCGTCCAGATCAGACACGAACAGAGTTTTCATATTTTCATTCCCATATTGGACTAAACTTATACATTTTCATTATAGCATAAACGGCGCGTCAAGGTTGACAAAAATTGAAAATTATTTCCCAACATGAACAAATTGTGCTTTTTTGACAGAAAAAGAAAATTTATTCGGGCTTTCAACAGAAGTCAGGCGCACGAACCCGCAGGCTTTCTCGTCCTTAGCTCCACCAACAAAAAACACCGCCAAAGCGGTGCCTGCCTTATGGTGACCTGTCTGCATGAAACATGCACCAAGGACACCAATATTTTTCAGGGTTCCCGAAAAGTTTTGCAAAGCAAAAGTTTTTTGGGAAAAGGAGCAACCCGCGTTTCAGGCACAGTTTTTGTTGTAAGACAAAAACTTGCAAACGGCGCAGAGTTGCGACGTGGTGGTGGAGTTGTTCCCTCCAAATCCGAACCTAATTCTGCATTGATCTCGTCTATCGTGGCCGTCTTTGAGCCGTCCTTGTAGTTAAACGTGAAGACAATTTTGTCATCGTAGACAAAGATAGCGTTGATAAAACTCTCCACAAGGCGCTTTCTGCTCGCAATATCTTTGAGATCGGTGTCGCGAAATTTGCCGATCCAAAAGGCGATGTGCTCCTTCGTGATCTTCGGCTTCTGCAGCTCCTCACTGTAAATGGCGACTTT
>CALVWM010000033.1 GCA_944367185.1 uncultured Clostridia bacterium
ACCCGCCAGAATCAGCTTGGGAAGCTGACGCCATACCGCTAGGCGATTCCTGCAATCGAGAAGTGGTTTTATTATAGCGGATTTCGGAAAGCCTGTCAAGCACAATTTTCCCTCTCATGAAATTTTCTTGGCACAAACTTGATTCGTTTGCGGCGGGTCGGAACAACGGGGGTTGCAAAATCCGAAGCAGTATGCTATAATACTCTCGATATTTAGAAATCAACAATTTTAAGGAAGAAATCAAATGATGGATATGCAGGAATTTTATCGGGGCGCTTCGTTTGACGATTACAGGTACTTCGGCGCGCAGAGAGCGGAGAAGGGCTTTGTGTTTCGTACCTTTGCGCCAAATGCGGCGCATGTAGGGTTGTTGCTGAACGGAACGGAGTTTCCGATGAGCAAGATCTATGACGGAAACGTTTACGAGTTGCATGTCGGGCAGGCTGCCGCCGGGGATGTATACGAATTTCGGATCTATCATAGGGACGGCAGTTATACCGATCATTGCGATCCGTACGGTTTTCAGATGCAGCTGCGCCCCGCGCATAAAAGTATTGTATGTGAACCGGCGTTTGTGTTTTCGGACGGCGCCTGGATGCAAACGCGCACCGAGCGCACCCGGGAGCCGCTTCAGATCTATGAAATGCATTTCGGGTCATGGAGGAAGCCGGATGGCGGCGGATGGTACCGCTATGACGAACTGGCGCAGCCGTTGATCGCCTATCTTTTAGAGAACGGCTATAATTATGTGGAGTTTCTCCCGCTCAGCGAACATCCTTGCGATGAGAGCTGGGGGTATCAGAATACAGGCTTTTTTGCGGCGACGAGCAGATACGGTGCGCCGCGGCAGCTTATGTTTCTCATCAACGAACTGCACAAAAATAAGATCGGCGCGATTCTTGATTTTGTTCCGGTTCATTTTGCCGTTGATGACTACGGACTCAGGCTGTACGATGGTACCGCGCTCTACGAATATCCGAATACGGATGTGGGGAAAAGCGAATGGGGGAGCTGTAATTTTATTCATTCGCGCGGAGAAGTGCGCAGTTTTTTGCAGTCTGCCGCCGATTTTTGGCTGAACGTCTATCATTTTGACGGACTTAGGATGGATGCGGTCAGTCGGATGATCTACTGGCAGGGAGATGAAAGGCGTGGCGTGAACGGCGCCGCGGTGGAATTCATCAGAGGAATGAACCGGGGGCTGCGCCGCCGTAATCGGGGCGTCATGCTTATTGCAGAAGATTCCACCAACTACCCGAATATCACCAAACCCGTCGGAGAGGGCGGTCTTGGATTTGATTATAAATGGGATATGGGTTGGATGCACGATACGCTTTCTTATTTCCAATCCCCTCCCGTCCGTCGCCCCGATCTTTCCGGTCAACTCACTTTTTCCATGGATTATTTTTATAATGAGCGGTATCTGCTTGCTTTGTCGCACGATGAGGTCGTGCACGGTAAGGCGACCATCCTGCAAAAGATGAACGGAGAGTATTCCGGTAAATTTCCGCAGGCGCGCGCACTTTATCTCTATATGATGATCCATCCCGGAAAGAAACTCAATTTTATGGGAAATGAGATCGGACAGCTCAGGGAATGGGATGAAAAGCGGGAACAGGATTGGGAAATCCTTCGCTATCCCGCACATGACGGTTTTCGCGCTTATATCAGGAGGCTCAATGCCATTTATCTGGAACACCCTGCTCTTTGGGAAACGGATTTTGAGAAGCAGGGATTTGCATGGCTGGACCGCGGACAGACGTTTCCCTGTGTCTATGCCGTTCGGCGCAGCGGGGGCGGGGAAACGCTGGCGGCGCTGTTCAATTTTTCCGAAGAGCCGCAAAGCTATGCGCTTTCCGGGCTGCATTCTCAGAAACGGCCGGAGGTGCTGCTGCACAGCGATTGGGAAGCGTTCGGAGGAAAGATCGGGGAAAGCGAGAAGATCGCGCAAAGCATATCGCTTCCTGCCTTTTCGGGCGTTTTGCTGCGCATTGAGGAATAGTCGGCGCGGAATGGGTTGCCAAGCACGCAAAAATATGCTATACTTTTTTTATGAAAGTGTTTGCGGTCAGCGATCTGCACCTCTCCGGGCTGGTAGAAAAGCCGATGAACGTCTTCGGCGAGGGCTGGGAAGGGCATCTGGATAAAATCAAAGCCGACTGGCGGGAAAAGGTGACAAAGGAGGACGTCGTCCTTCTCGGCGGCGACACCTCCTGGGGCATGAAGCTCGAGGAGGGCATGTACGACGTCGCCTCGCTTGCCGATCTTCCGGGCACAAAGGTGTTCATCCGCGGCAATCACGACTACTGGTGGACGGGCATCACCCGCGTGCGCAACGCGCGTCCCGACGATACCTTTTATTTTTTGCAGAACGACTGCGTGAAACTGGGCAGCGTCATCGTGGCGGGCTCGCGCGGCTGGACGTGTCCCGGCAGTCCCGACTTTACCGATCACGATCAGGCGCTTTACCTGCGCGAAGCCGAGCGCTTCCGCCTCGCCTTTCAGGAGGTCAGAAAGGTGCGCGAGGAAGGGGACACGCTCATCGCGCTCATCCACTATCCGCCCTTCAACGTCAGAAAGGAGGAGACCCTCTTCACGGCGCTGTTCGACGAGAACAAGGTGGACAAAGTCGTGTTCGGTCACCTGCACGGCAGCGGATTTTTTCCCTTGAAGTGCGAGCGCGGGGGCATTGAGTACTTCCTCACCTCCTGCGACAAAGTGAAATTCCGCCTCACGCAAATTTTATAGAGAAATTGCGCCGCGCCCCTTTACTTTTCGGGGCGCGCGTGCTATAATAAGTAAGGTACACGGGGCTCGTGTGCCAGTCAGCGGTTCTTTAAGAGCGGCACCGCGATGCCGACAAGACGCCTCGGGTCTATATATGGGGATAGTTTGGTCTTGCGGCGCGCCGCAGGACTTTTTTTGTGGGCTCGGGAGGGAGCATATGCAGCCTGTGATCATGGACGCGGACGGCATGCGCCGTACGCTCGTGCGGCTCTCGCACGAGATCGAGGAGAAAAACGAAGGGCTTGAAAACGTCGCGCTCGTCGGCGTCAAGCGGGGCGGGGAGGTCGTTGCAAGGCGGCTCGCCGCCATCATTGAGGGTGCGGGGCGCGGATGCGTCCCCTGCGCGGGACTGGATATTACGATGGCGCGGGACGATCTCGTCTCGGCATTCATTCTGCCCGAAGCGGAGAAGAATGAACTTGGTTTTTCCCTGGACGGAAAGACGGTCGTGCTGTGCGACGACGTCCTGCATACGGGCAGGAGCGCCGTGGCGGGCATCGAGACGCTGTTCCGCCTCGGCCGCCCCGCGAAGATCGAGCTGCTTGTGCTCGTCGACCGCGGCGGCAGGGAACTGCCCGTGCGCGCCGACTTCGTGGGCAAGAACGTGCCCACCGCGCGCGAGGAATATATCAACGTAAGACTCAAAGAACTTGGCCACGGCGAGGACAGCCTGACCATTACAAGGAGAGACAATGCTGCATCATAAGGACGTACTGGGGCTGTATGACCTGTCCGCGGAGGAGATCGACGAGATCCTCACCGTGGGCATGAGCATGAAAAAGCTCCTCAAACAGAACATCAAGAAGCTCCCGCACCTGCAGGGCAAGTCGGTGACCACTCTCTTCTACGAGAACAGCACCCGCACCCGCTGCAGCTTTGAACTCGCCGCCAAGTACATGGGCGCGCACGTCGTCAACATTGCGGCGTCCTCCTCGTCCGTGCAGAAGGGGGAGACGCTCGTCGACACGGGCAAGACGCTGGACGCGATGAAGAACGACGTCATCGTCATCCGCCACCCGATGGGCGGCGCGCCGCGGCTGCTCGCAAAGACGGTCAGGGCGCACGTCGTCAACGCGGGCGATGGCATGAACGAGCACCCCTCGCAGGCGCTTCTCGATATGCTCACCATGCGCGAGAACTTCGGCTCGCTGGAAGGGCTGACGGTCGCCATTGTCGGCGACATCAGTCATTCGCGCGTCGCCAAGAGCAATCTGTTCGGCCTGAGGAAGCTGGGCGCGACGGTGAAAATGTTCGCGCCGCGCACCCTGATGCCCGCCGAGATCGACAAGATGGGCGCTATCGTGTGCACCTCGCGCGAGCAGGCGGTGGAGGGTGCGGACGTCGTCATGGGGCTGAGGATCCAGCTCGAGCGTCAGCACGCGGGCAACTTCCCCTCACTCGGGGAGTACGCGCGCTTTTACGGCATCAACGAGGACGTCATGAAGTACGCAAAGCCGGGCGCGCTCGTCATGCACCCCGGTCCCGTCAACCGCGGCGTGGAACTCACCAGCGCCCTCATCGACGGCGATACCAGCCGCATCGAGGAGCAGGTCCTCTCGGGCATCGCGGTGCGCATGGCGATCCTGTTCCTTTTGACCAAAGAGGAGGTTTGAATATCCCATGATCTTCAGAAATGCGGACGTCGTGCTATCCGGCGACGTCAGAAAACTTGATCTGCGCGTTGAGAACGGCAAGATCGCCGAACTTGCGGAGCATCTCGAAGGGGAGGGCATCGACTGCACCGGGCTGACCATTTTTCCGGGGCTCATCGATATGCACGTCCATCTGCGCGAGCCGGGCTTTGAAAAGAAGGAGAATATCGAGTCGGGCAGCCGCGCCGCGGTCAAGGGCGGCTTCACGCAGGTGTGCTGCATGCCCAACACCAAGCCCGTCACCGATAACAAGGTGGTCGTCTCCTATATCAAAAACCGCGCCAGGGAAGTGGGGCTTTGCAAGGTCAATCCCATCGGCGCGATCACGGAAGGTCAGGAGGGTAAAAACCTCGCCGCGATCGGCGCGATGAAGGCGGCGGGCGCGGTTGCCGTTTCCGAGGACGGCAAGAGCGTCGTCGCGACCAACCTCATGGCAAATGCGATGATGTACGCCGCGGACTTCGGTCTGAAATGCCTGTGCCACTGCGAGGACAGTGCGCTTGTGGACGGCGGTGTCGTCAACGAGGGGTACTACTCCACGCTGACGGGGCTCAAGGGCAGCATTCGCGCGGCGGAGGACATCATCATCGCGCGCGAGATCTGCCTTGCCGAGAGCCTCTCGCTGCCCGTGCATATCTGCCACGTCTCCACTTACAGCGGCGTGCAGCTCATCCGTGAGGCAAAGGCGCGCGGCGTGCAGGTGACAGCGGAGACCTGCCCGCATTATTTCACCTTAACGGACGCTGCCATTGCGGATTTTGACACCAACACCAAGGTCAACCCGCCCATCCGCGCCGAAAAAGACAGGCTCGCGATCATCGAGGGCCTGAAGGACGGCACGCTGGACTGCATCGTCACCGACCACGCGCCCCACCACGAGGACGACAAGAACGTGGAATACGCCCTCGCGGCGTTCGGCATCAGCGGGCTGGAGACCTCCTTTGCGCTCTCCTATACGCAGCTGGTCAAGGGCGGCGTTCTCACCCTTTCAGAGCTTGCCGACAAGATGAGCGCCAATCCCGCCGCCATCCTCAATCTGCAGGGCGGCAGGCTGGAAGTGGGCGCGCCCGCAGACCTGACCATCGTCGATCTCAATAAGGTATGGACGATCGATCCCAAGGACTTCGTCTCCAAGGGCAAGAACACGCCCTTTGCGGGCAGAGAAGTCTACGGGCGCGTCAAGTACACCGTGGTGGACGGCGACATCAAGTACCGCGAAGAATGAAGCGCGGCAAAAAGCACCCCGCCTTCCAACATAAAATCAGAACAAGGGAGACCTTTATGATCATCGATACACTCATTGAAAAAATCATTGCCACGCAGAACCCGACGTGCGTCGGGCTGGATACGCAGCTGTCTTACCTGCCCGAGGAGATGCGCGCGGGCGTCGCCACGCCCGAGCAGGCGGCAGACGCCATCCTCGCCTTCAACAAGAAACTGGTGGACAGCGTCGCGGACATCGTACCCTCGGTCAAGGTGCAGATCGCCTACTATGAACAGTACGGCGCGGCGGGGGTGCAGGCGTTCTTCGATACCTGCCGCTACGCAAAGGACAAGGGACTCGTCGTCATTGCCGACTGCAAGCGCAACGACATCGGCTCCACGGCGGCGCGCTACTCGGCGGCATACCTCGGCACGACCGAACTGGGCGGGGAAAAGGTTGCCATCGGCGCGTGCGACTTCCTCACCGTCAACGGGTATCTCGGCACGGACGGCATCGCGCCCTTTTTGGAGGACTGCAAGCAATACGACAAGGGCATCTTCGTGCTGGTCAAGACGAGCAACCCCTCTTCGGGCGAGCTGCAGAACTTAACGCTCGCGGACGGGCGCACCGTGTTCGAGTGCATGGGCGACATGGTCGAAGACTGGGGCAAGGACAGCATCGGCAAATACGGTTACTCCGCCGTCGGCGCGGTCGTCGGCGCGACGCACCCCGAAGAGGCGAAGATCTTGCGCGAACGGCTTCCGCACACCTTCTTCCTCATCCCCGGCTACGGGGCGCAGGGCGGGAACGCGGAGATGCTCAAAAGCTGCTTTGCCGCGGGCGGCATGGGCGGCGTGGTCAACAATTCGCGCGGCATCCTGTGCGCCTATCAAAAGCGCGGCGGGACGTACTACGAAGCGGCGCGCGCGGCGTGCCTTGATATGCAAGCGGACCTTGCGTCCGTACTGGGGGAGATATGCGCGAAGTAACGGCGACCGTACTGGAAAATAAACGCATCGCGGACGAAGTGTACTCCCTCACGTTCGGGCTGGACGAGATCGTCTCCGTCCGTCCCGGGCAGTTTGTCATGGTGGGCGTAGGCGGCTATCCGCTGCGCCGTCCCATTGCCGTATGCAAGGCAGAGGGAGAGCGCATCACGGTGTGCTACCGCTTAAAGGGCGGCGGCACGCGCGCGCTCGCAAGGGACTATAAGATGGGCGAAAAGCTCTCCGTCCTTCTGCCGCTTGGCAACGGGTTTTACGTCAAGGACAGCGAAAAGAAAGTCGCCCTCGTGGGCGGCGGCGTGGGCATTTTTCCGCTCATCTCTGTCATCCGCGCCTACAATAAGTCGAAGGAACTCTATGCCTACATGGGCTTTCGCAACCGCGCGGCGCTGTGCATGGAGTACGACATGATGCAGTGCCACAAGACGGTGCTCGCGACGGACGACGGAAGCCTCGGCTATCACGGCACGGCGGTACAGGCGTTCATGCGCGAGTATGAGGAAGTGCGGCCCGACGTCGTGCTCGCGTGCGGTCCCGTGCCCATGCTGCGCGCCCTGAAGGAGGCAATGAAGGGCAGGAATGTCCCCGTGTACGTCTCTTTGGAGGAGCGCATGGGCTGCGGCATCGGCGCGTGCCTCGTCTGCGTCTGTGAAAAGACGGACGGCGCGCACGCCCGCGTCTGCAAGGACGGCCCCGTGTTTTTGATCGACGACGTCGTCCTGTGATTGCGGACGCCGCCCGCGGCGTCCGGGCGCGCTGAAAAACCGGCAAAACAAAGAACGAAGAATATGGAAGAAGTCATTGCGGAGCGCAGTAAGGGCGCGTTTGCCCTGTATATTTGCATGAGTATCCTGTGTCTGATCCTGATGGGCACGGGCGTGATCCTTTGGGATCGTGGCGGCGTATATTATCTCGTCATGGGCGGGGTTTGCCTCGCTTTTTTCGGCGTGGTGCTCGTTCTCGTCCTGCGCACGCCGCAAAAAATCGCGGTGCGCGTGGATGAGGATCTGTATTTTTGCGGGCAGCAGTATAAGCTGCGTGACATCGTGCGCGTAGAATACCGCAACGCGCAGCGCCGCTCCTCGCACTATCCTTGGGGTACGCTGGAAGTTTTCTTTGCGGACGGGCGGACGGCAAAGAGCCGTTTTGTCGCCGATGTCGAGCAGGCGCACAACCGCCTTATCGAGCTGATGCGTGAGTACGTCGCAAAGGGAGAGTGATCATGCGGGAAGTCATTGCGCAGAGGGCAAAGGGCATCATTGTATCCAATATTATTGTTTTGATCGCGGCTGCCTTGTTTGTGGTCATAACGGTCCGGAGATCACCGTCTTTACCGAGAGCGGCAAGGCGCTCTCCTGCGACTTTGTGGCGGATGTCAACCGTGTCCACGACCGCATCATGCAGTTAAAGTACGAATGCGCGGACAACCCTTCCGCCCCTGTGGGGTAAAACCCTTCCGACGGGCTGTTGCCCGCCACCTCCCCTAAAAATCTTGCAGATTTTTAGGGGAGGCAAGAAAAGTGCATCGCCCTTGCTATCATTTATGGCGCAAGCAAAACCACGCTTTTGCGCCGCGCGCCCCTATTTGCCAACCCTTTGGCTTATGGGGAAAGAGTGAATGCGCAGGGGCTAAATTGTAAGCCCTTAAAATCCCTGCGCAGAGAGAAAACGAGCCGCAGTCTTGTCGCGGCGGTGTTTTCTCTGAACCTCACGAACTTTTGTCGCGCCTTTGCGCGAGAAAAGTTGTGAAAATTTATATGGAGTTTTTTTATGTCTGATTTATCGGTAACGCTCTGCGGGAAAAAGCTGAAAAACCCCGTTATCACCGCGTCGGGGACCTTCGGGTTCGGGCGCGAATTCGATGAGATCTACGATATCTCCTGCCTCGGCGGCGTGGCGACCAAGGGTATAGCCCTCGTCCCGTGGGGTGGGAATCCCGTCCCCCGCATCGCGGAGAGCCGCGGGGTCATCCTCAACGCCGTCGGGCTGCAAAATCCCGGCGTGGAGAAGTTCATCGCGGAAGATCTTGACTGGCTGAAGAAAAAGACCTGCGTCATCGCCAACGTCGTCGGCAGGACGATCGAGGACTATGAGGGCGTGTGCGCCCGCCTCGACGGGCTCGTCGACTTTCTCGAGCTGAATATATCCTGCCCCAACGTCAAATGCGGCGGCATGGCGTTCGGAATCCGCCCCGAGGCGATCGAGGAGGTTACCTCCCGCGCCAAGGCGAAGTGCCCGAACACGCCGCTCATCGTCAAGCTCTCGCCCAACGTGGAGAGCATCGCGACGAACGCGGAGGCCGCGGAACGGGGCGGTGCGGACTGCATTTCCCTCGTCAATACTTTCACGGGCATGGCGATCGACATCGAGCGCCGCCGCCCTGTCCTTGCCAACAACACGGGCGGGGTGTCGGGCGCGGGTATCAAACCCATTGCCGTGCGCATGGTATATGAAGCGGCGCATGCCGTCCGAATTCCCGTCATCGGCATGGGCGGCATCACCTGCGCCGAGGACGCGATCGAATTTTTAATGGCGGGGGCTGTCGCCGTGCAGGTCGGCACGCAGAACTTCACCGACACGCGCGCCTGCCCCAAGATCATTGCGGGACTCAACGAGTGGTGCGATCGTCACGGCGTCGCACGCGTTGCGGATCTGACGGATACCCTTACGCTGAACTAAAAGGCTGCAAGCCTATTTCATAAGGAGAGAACTATGCTTACTTACAAACAGCGCTTTATCAGATTTATGGTGGAGAACGAGGTGCTCTTATTCGGTGACTTCACCTTAAAGAGCGGCAGAAAGGCGCCCTACTTCATCAATGCGGGCAAGTACCGCACGGGCACGCAGATCGCGGCGCTCGGCGAGTACTATGCGGAGTGCTTTTTGGCGCACAATGTGGACGCCAAGACGCTCATCGGCCCCGCCTATAAGGGCATCCCGCTCGCCGTCGCGACCGCTATTGCGCTCGCCAAGAATCACGGCGTGGACGTCGGCTTCTGTTTTGACAGGAAGGAAGTCAAAGACCACGGCGAGGGCGGCATGTTCGTCGGGCAGAAGCTGGAGGCGGGGGATAAAGTCGCCATCATCGAGGACGTCATGACCTCGGGCAAGGCGCTGCGCGAAGTGCTGCCCAAGATCAAACAGGAGGCGGACGTCACGGTGAGCGCGATGATCATCTCTGTCGACCGTCAGGAGAAGGGGACGGGCGAAAAGTCCGCCGTGCAGGAGGCGTACGACGAGTTCGGCGTCAGGGTGTACTCCATCGTCACCGTCGAGGACATCATCGAGGCGATCGAAACGGGCGTCATCGAGGGCAAAGAGCACCTTGCGGCGATGCGCGCATACAGGGCGCAGTACGGCGTATAACATAAGGCGCGCCGCTTTGCAGGCGGCGCGCCCTCGGAAAAGTACTTTGTTGCAGGCTGGGAGGCGGCGACCGAACATTTCGGTCGCCGCCTCTTGGTATCAGAGTTGATTTAGTCCCGCTTGCGTTTTTCGGAAGGGGAGAGTGCGGCGCAGACGATCAGCAATACAAGCGCGACGGCAAGCAGCACTGCTGCGGCAATGGCGGGCGCAAAGTTCGTTTGGAAGGGGATCGCCGTGCCCCAGTTTGCCAGATTGATCAGAGATGCCGTATTGGAGACCAGGATCGCGGCGCAGACGGTGAGCAGAACGGCGAACACGGTGCAGAGGATGGCGTACTTCATGGGACGGCCTTTTGCGGCGGTGCCGTCGCCGATGCCTCTGACGAGCGAAGCGAGCAGAATCGCCGCCAGGATCAGGAGTACAATGAGAAAGACAAATCCGAGCACGGCGCTTGCGAAGGCCATCATGCTCTCGGTGGGATATGCCTCGATGAGCGAGGTCGTCTGCCCGAAGCTGAGGTCCAAATTTCCGACAAGGGACAGCGCCTGCATGAATCCGAAGGAGAGCCGGATGCTGCCGCCGGCTTCTTCGGTGAGGAGTTCGGTCAGGCAGCCTCCGAGCAGGGAGACGGCGACGCAGACGAGAACTGCCGCCGCACCGTAAAAGCTCAGCTGCAAAATGCGGGGCTTTTGCGTGTTTTCCGCGCCGCGGCCGATCGCATTGCACGCTGCCGAGATGGCAATACCGACCGCACCGAGCACGATGCCTGCGATCGTTGCCCCGTTGTAAATGACGGAAACATCATAATTCATGCTGACGACGGAGCCCATGGCGGTAGAGACGTGGATCTGCGCCGCCTGCAACCCGAGGAAGAGAAGCGCAAAGGCGAGGTAAACAAAGTAGGTCTTTGCCGCCATGGAGATGACGGACTTTGTCGGCCGAAAGAAGCTCAGGATATAGCGCACGAGCGTGACGATGAACAGGACGGGCACGGCGATGAACGCTGCCGCCGCGAGCAGCGTGCCGAAGGCGGCATTGCAGTACAGCGACAGGGCGTAGAGCGTCGGGACCGTGTCGCTCAGGGCGGCGTCCAGATCGGAATATGCGCCGCCGAAGTAATAGTACAGGTCGACGCCGCGGATGTCCAACAGCTCCGTGATCCCTCCGCCGCTCACGGAGCAGCCGAGGCAGAACGTAAAAATGACCGCGCACAGCGCCGCGAACATGGCGCATCCGCCGCCGATGTATGTAAGGACACTTCGCCACGATACACGGGGCTTTGCCTTTGCGCTTTCCTGCGACGGCGCAGAGGCTGCACCGTCCGATGCGGGCGCGGGAACTGGCGTAAGGCGCGTGCCGCAACGTGTGCAGAAATTGCTGTCCGGCGCAACTTCCTCCCCGCATGCCGGGCAGGTAAGTTTGCCGCTCATGGGCCTTCCGCATTGTTTGCAGTACACGGCGGAATCGGGGTTTTCCGTCTGACAAAACGGGCAATTCATTTTCATACCTCCTTGGTCTTGCATCCATTGTAACACGGGGCAGTTAGGGTGTCAAGGGGCAGAGGCAAATTTCTTG
Organism: uncultured Clostridia bacterium; assembly: GCA_944367185.1. GTDB lineage: Bacteria > Bacillota > Clostridia > Christensenellales > Borkfalkiaceae > Gallimonas. Next base: position 11,589 of record CALVWM010000033.1, read on the forward strand.
TCGTAGTCTGACGGCATGCAGGAAAATCGCTGCCCGCGTATGGCATAATCGCAGGCGGCGCGCTCATACCATAGCGGTATGGAACAATATGCAAAGACAAAACGGGAGGTCTTAGAGCGCCTTGCAAGCGGCGAGGGCGGACTGACCTCGGCGGAGGCGGCGCGCAGATTGGAAAAAAACGGCGCGAACGCCCTTGCGGAGGGCAAAAAAAAGAGCAAACTGCTCCTCTTTCTCGCGCAGTTCACCGATCTCATGACCGTCATTTTAATGATCGCCGCGGCACTTTCGGCAGGACTTGCCGTCGCAACGGGGGATAAATCGGAACTTGCCGATACGATCATTCTGCTTGTCGTCATCCTGCTCAATGCGATCGTCGGATTTTTTCAGCAATACCGCGCCGATACTGCCATCGCAAAGCTGAAAAAGCTTTCGGCGTGCGAAGCGAAGGTCGTGCGGGACGGGCGGGTCATACGGGCGGACGCGGAGACGCTCGTCGTCGGGGACGTCATAGAGCTGGCGGAAGGGGACAGGATCCCCGCCGATTGCCGCGTGCTGTATGCCGAGGACTTCTGCTGCGACGAATCCATGCTCACCGGGGAAAGCAAGCCCGTCAGAAAGCGGGACTGCGTCGTCACGCGCCCCGCGCTCGCCGCGCGCGCGAACACGGCGCATCTGGGCACCTTCTGCGTGCGCGGAAGCGCGCGCTGCGTCGTCACGGCGTGCGGCATGGATACGGAGATGGGCAAGATCGCGGCGCTCCTTCACCAGAGCAAACCTGCGCCCGCGCCGCTGGATAAGACGGTCGCAAAGCTGGGCAAGGTCATCACCGCGGTCGTGCTGCTCGTGGCGCTTGCGCTCTTTGTCGGCTCCCTCGTCACGGGCAGGCACACCTTTTTGGAGAGCCTGATGAGTGCGGTCGCCGTCGCGGTCGCCGCCATTCCGGAGGGCATGGGCGCGGTCGTCACCGTCATTCTGGCGCTGGGCGTCCAGCGAATGGCGTCCTCGCGCGCGGTCATGCGCCGCCTGGGGGCGGTGGAGAGCCTGGGCGGGTGCAGCGTCATCTGTTCGGACAAGACGGGCACGCTCACCCGCAACAGAATGACTGTCGAGGCGATCGCGACCGGCGATCGCATGGAGGACGAGATATATGCCGGCACGCCCATGCAGATCGAACTCTTGCGCTGCATGCGCATATGTCACACGGTCAAAGGGCGCGCGGGCGCATATGTGGGCGATCCCACGGAAGTCGCGCTCCTCGAATATGCGGACGGGCTGGGGTACTTCTATGACTGCGAGCGGCTTGGGGGCACGCCCTTTTCCTCCGAGCGCAAGATGATGAGCGTCTTCTGCCGCACCGAGCGGGGCGGCAGGCTGTACGTCAAGGGCGGCGCGGACGTCGTGTTAAAGAAGTGCAGCCACATTCTGACGGCGGCGGGGGAGAGAACGCTCACTGCGCAGGACAGGGCGAAGATCGAAGCGCGCGCGGCGTCCTTTTCCGCGCAGGCGATGCGCGTTCTGGGCTTTGCCTGCGGACGGAGCGAGCGCGAAGAGGACCTCACCTTTTTAGGGCTTGCCGCCATGCTCGATCCGCCCAAGGAGGGCGTCAAAGAGGCAGTAGCGGCGTGCCGCCGTGCGGGCGTGCGCACCGTCATGATCACGGGCGACAGCCCCGAAACGGCATACGCGATCGCCCTGCGGCTGGGGATCGCCAAGGGGCGGGGCGAGGTCGTCACGGGCGACGATCTGGACGGCATGGATGAAGGGACGCTTGCCCGCCGCGCCAAGACCTGTTCGGTGTATGCGCGCGTCTCTCCGGGGCACAAGCAGCGCATCGTAAAGGCGTTGCAGGCATCGGGCGAGGTGGTCGCCATGACGGGGGACGGCGTCAACGATGCGCCCGCGCTCAGGAGCGCGGACGTTGGGGTCGCGATGGGCTCGGGCACGGACGTCACCAAGGACGCCGCCGACGTCGTGCTCACCGACGACGATTTCACGACGATGGTGCGCGCCGTGGAGGAGGGGCGCAACGTCTTTTTCAACATCAAAAAGACCATCTCCTTTTTCCTCTCCACCAACTTTGCCGAGGTGCTGTCCGTCTTTTTCATCACCCTCTTTCTGTGGCAGCAGGACTTTCTCACTTCGACGCAGCTTTTATGGATCAACCTCATCACCGACTCTCTGCCCGTGCTCGCGCTGGGCATGGAGCGCACGCAGGGCGCGATGGACCGTCCGCCCGTGTCCGATAAGGAGATCTTCTCGCGGCGGGCGATTTGCGGCATGCTCTTTTTCGGCGTGATGCTCTCCGCCGTGGTCGTCGTGCAGTACTGCATCTTCCTGCACGTCTACGGCGCCGCCGTCGCGACGACCGCAGCTTTTCTTACCATTTCCCTTTCAGAACTCTTCCACGGCTTCAACGTGCGCGCGGAGGGCGTGCATATGACCAAAAAGCAGTTTTTCTCGGGGCGGGCAATGTGGCTGACGGTGCTCGTCGGCGTTGTTCTCAATGTGGCGCTCGTCCTAATCCCCGCGCTGCGCACCGCCTTCCGCCTGAGCGCGCTCACGGCCGTGCAGTGGCTGTGGGTCGCACTCTGCTCGCTTGCCATCCTGCCCGTCGGGGCGGCGTACCGCTTCTGCATGGCGCGCGTAAAGCCGCCCCGTCTCAGAAGGCGGAGAAGCGGTATCCCCGTTCGCGGAAGTAACGGATGATCTCGGGCAGCGCATCGGCGGTCGCCCTGTGCGGCGCGCTGTCGTGCAGGAGCAGGACGACGCTCTTGCGCTCTCCCGCCGTCCGAACCGTCTCGGCGACGAGCTGCGCCGCGTCGGCGTTTCTGATCTCCTCGTCCCCGCAGACGGCGTTCCAGCGCACGACGCGGTAGCCGCGCTCCGTGAGCAGTTGCTTTTGCCGCGCGAAGTCTGCCGTCCCGCCGCCCGGGAAGCGGTAGACGCGGGGCGTGATGCCCGTCACATGCTCGATGACCGCGGCGCAGGTGTCTGCGTCGGATAAAAGCGCCTCGTCCGAGGCATAGATCGCCCTGTAATCGTGCGTCGCGGAGTGCACGCCCAGCGTGTGCCCCTCTGCCGCGATGCGCCGGAGCGTATTCTCTCTGCCGCGGACGCGGTCGCTGACGATGAAGAAAGTCGCCTTGATGTTCTCCTCTTGCAGGGTGTCGAGGATGCGCCCCGTCACGACGGTGCTCGGGCCGTCGTCAAAAGTGAGATAGACGGTCTTTTCCTCGGCGTAGGAAAATACTGTCTGCGCCCGCGCGGTGCGCATGCCGACGAGTACGGCGAGCGCCGTGAGGGCGAGGACGGCGAAGAGTACGGGAAGATATTTTTTCTGCATATCCGAAGTTTGGGTATTTTTAACAAAATTATTTACTTTTTCCCCCGGACGTGCTATAATACGTCCTGAAAAGCGCAGGCGGCATGACCGCGCGCCAAAGAAGGGGTAAAATATGATTTCGACAAGGATCTTCGGAAAAACGCAGGACGGAAGGGAGGTGCTCGCCTTCACCTTTACGGACGGCCCGTACAAGGCGACCGTGCTCAACTACGGCGGCATCATCCAGAGTATCATCGTTCCCGATCGAAACGGCAATCCCGTGGACGTCATTCTCGGCTATAACGACATGGCGGGCTATGAGAACAACGGCGGGTACCTGGGCGCGCTCATCGGCAGATTCGGCAACCGCATCGGCGAGGGCAAGCTCACGATCGACGGCACGACCTATCAGCTGTACTGCAACGACCGCGGGAACCACCTGCACGGCGGCAAAATCGGCTTCAACAAAAAGATCTGGTCGCACGAGGTCGTCGGCGACGAACTGCGCCTCACGCTCGTCTCGCCCGACGGCGAGGAGAACTATCCCGGCACGCTCACCGTACGCGTGACGTATATCTTCGAGCGCGGCGAACTGAAGATCCTCTATCATGCGGTTTCGGATAAGAAGACGGCGGTCAACCTCACCAACCACGCCTATTTCAACCTGAACGGCGAGGCGGACGGCTCCATTCTCGACAACGAGCTGTGGATTGACTGCGACATGATCACGCCCACAAATCCCACGATGATCCCCGTGGGCGGCTACAAGGCGGTCGCGGGCACGCCCTTCGACTTCAACACGCCCAAGCCCATCGGCAGGGACATCGAGGCGGACGATATTGACCTGAAGCAAGGCGGCGGCTACGATCACTGCCACGTCCTCAAAAACAAGTGCGGGCAGTATGTCAGGTACGCCGTCGCAAAGAGCGCCAAGACGGGCATTGTGATGACCTGCTACACCGATATGCCCGCCGTCCAGTTCTATGCGGGCAATGGGCTGCACCAGCAGGGCAAGAGCATCTATTACGGCAAGCGTGCGGGCTTCTGCCTGGAGACGCAGGCGATCCCCAACAACGTCAACGTGCCCGAGTATGCCGAAAAGGGCAGCTCGATCATCGATGCCGGGCAGGAATACGAGTTCATGGCGGAATATCAGTTCACGGTGGAATAACCGGACTTTCATATCCTGCATGATACGGCTATACGGCGGCGCCGCAGGGTTTCCCTGCGGCGCCGCCTTCTTTTGCCGAACAGTCTTTGGCACGATCTCCGTCCGCGCCCGTGCTTCGGCGGAAGGGGCGGCACATGTTTGTGAAATTTTTTCGGAAAAAATTTGCAAAAATTGTTTAAGCGCAGTCAATTTACCTTATATTATAAGTGATTAAGAAAGAAAAAACAAGGGTGTAACCGTGAACAAGGAAAAGACAAAAAAGCATGAGAACGAGCAGGCGTCCGCAAAGGACGCCGCGCCCGCGCAGCCGGAAGATCAGGCAGAACAGGCGGCGAAGGCGGAACCCGCGCCCGCGCCCGAGATGCCCGCGCCGCCCGACGCGGAGCAGCTGCAGGCGGAGCTGGACAAGGCGCTCGCCTCGGCGGAGGACTACAAGCGCAAGTGGTATTCCGTCTCGGCAGAGTACGAGAACTACCGCAAGCGCACCGCGTCCACCCGTTCGCAGGCGTACACGGAAGGGCGCAGCGACGTCGTCGTCAAGCTCTTCCCCATTGCGGATAACCTCGAGCGCGCGCTTGCGTCCTGTGCGGACGACAAGACCAAGCAGGGCATCGCAATGGTCGTCAAGAACTTCGAGCAGCTTTTAGCGGACGAACACATCACCGCGATCGCGCCCGTCGGAGAGCCCTTCGATGCGGGCCGCTGCGAGGCGATCCTCGCCGTCGACCCCAAGGAAGGGGAGGAGAGCGGCATCGTCAAAGAGGTGTACGCCAAGGGCTACGAACAAAACGGCAAAGTCCTGCGGTTTGCGCAGGTTCTGGTCACAAAATAACATCATAACATTTTCAGGAAGATAGAAGGAGATAAAAGTATGGCAAAGGTTATCGGTATCGACTTAGGTACGACAAATAGCTGCGTGGCGGTCATGGAGGGCGGCGAGCCCGTCGTCATCCCCAACGCAGAAGGTTCCCGCACGACGCCTTCCGTCGTCGCGTTCCAGAAGGACGGCACCCGTGTCGTCGGGCAGGTGGCAAAGAACCAGGCGGTCGCCAATCCCGACAAGACGGTCATCTCCATCAAGAGAAAGATGGGTTCCGATTACAAGGTCAAGATCGACGACAAGGCATATTCGCCGCAGGAGATCTCGGCAATGATCCTCTCCAAGCTCAAGGCGGACGCAGAGGCGTACCTCGGCAGCAAGGTGACGGACGCCGTCATCACCTGCCCCGCATACTTCACGGACGCGCAGCGTCAGGCGACCAAGGACGCGGGCAAGATCGCAGGGCTCAACGTGCTGCGTATCATCAACGAGCCCACGGCAGCGGCGCTTGCGTACGGGCTGGATAAGGACAAGGAAAACAGCAAGGTCATGATCTACGACCTCGGCGGCGGTACGTTCGACGTCTCCATTCTGGAGATCTCCGACGGCGTCTTTGAGGTGCTTGCGACCAACGGCAACAACATGCTGGGCGGCGACGACTTCGACAGGCGCCTCATGGACTACATGGCGGAGGAGTTCAAGAAGAGCAACGGCGTCGACCTCACCAAGGATAAGATGGCGATGCAGCGCCTGAAGGAAGCGGCGGAAAAGGCAAAGATCAACCTCTCCGGCACGATGTCCACGTCCGTCTCTCTTCCCTTCATTTCCATGACGGAGGCAGGTCCCGTTCACCTCGATATGGAGATCACGCGCCAGAAGTTCGAAGCGCTCATTGCCGACCTCGTCGACAAGACCGCAGAGCCGATGCGCCTTGCGATGAAGGACGCGGGGCTTACCTACAACGACATCGACAAGGTCATCCTGGTCGGCGGTTCCACGCGTGTTCCCTGCGTCGTGCAGAAGGTCAAACAGCTCACCGGCAAGGAGCCCTTCAAGGGCATCAACCCCGACGAGTGCGTCGCGATCGGCGCGGCGATCCAGGGCGGCGTCTTGACGGGCGAAGTCAAGGACGTGCTGCTGCTCGACGTCATGCCCCTTTCGCTGGGCATCGAGACACTGGGCGGCGTGTTCACGAGGCTCATCGACCGTAACACGACCATTCCCGTCAAGAAGAGCCAGATCTTCTCCACGGCGGCGGACAATCAGACGAGCGTCGAGATCCACGTCCTGCAGGGTGAGCGTGAATTCTGCCGCGACAACAAGACGATGGGCAGATTCATGCTGACGGGCATCGCACCCGCACCCCGCGGCATCCCTCAGATCGAAGTCACCTTCGACGTCGATGCAAACGGCATCGTGCACGTCGAGGCGAAGGATCTGGGCACCGGCAAGTCCACCGATATTACGATCACGTCGTCCACCAACCTCTCCGAGGACGAGATCAACAAGGCGGTCAAGGAAGCCGAGCAGTACGCCGAAGAGGACAAGAAGCGCAAGGCAAAGGTGGACGCGCGCAACAAACTGGACGGTCTCATCTTCTCCGTCGAACAGACGATGAAGGAATCGGGCGACAAGCTCTCCGAAGAGGATAAG
>CALVWM010000034.1 GCA_944367185.1 uncultured Clostridia bacterium
ACAAACTGGACGGTCTCATCTTCTCCGTCGAACAGACGATGAAGGAATCGGGCGACAAGCTCTCCGAAGAGGATAAGGCGGAATTGCAGTCCGCCGTGGACGAGGCGAAGAAGGAACTGGACGCGGACGATGAAGAGAAGTTCAACGCCGCCTTCGAGACGCTCTCGAACAAGATCCAGCCTATCTTCCAGAAGATGTATCAGCAGGCAGGCGGCGCGCAGGGCGCCGGTCCCGATACAAACGGCAGCGCCGGGGATACGGAGTTCCATCAATAAGAGTTTCGGAGATTTTCTCCCGAACTGACGGGAGAAAATCTCCGATTTTGAGGGCGCCGCCCTCTGCGCGGAGGTGGCAACAAAATAGCTTCCGCGCATTCACCCGCTGAGGTCGCAAGCGACAAATTGAGTGCCGCTGCGGAAAGGCGCGACTTTCCTTGCAGCATAATTGACAGCAAGGGCGAAGAGAAAGGCTTCTCCCTCGGGGCGAATGTGTGTGTTATGCAGACAGCCGCGGTGCGGCTTCTGCGCATACATGAGCCTGGCGATTTTGCATTCGCAACGCAAAATCGCTGACCGAAGCACAAGGTCTACTTGTGCAAGACAGCTCCGCCGAAGGCGGTGATGAGGGGCAACCTCTTGTCGAAGGTATCAAAAAAGCGCAGTCGGCGTCATTGCCCCGCGCTTTTTTGTGCGAATATCAGGTAACATCATATGGCAGAGAAAAAGAATTATTACGAAATACTCGGGGTCAGCAAGAATGCGACGGAAGAGGAGATCAAGGCGGCGTACAAAAAGCTCGTCAAGCAGTATCACCCCGATCTTCACCCCGGCGACAAGCTCGCCGCCGAGAAGTTCAAGGAGATCAACGAGGCGAACGAGGTCCTCTCCGATAAGCAAAAGCGCGCAGCGTACGACTATGAGCAGGAGCATCCCGGTATGGGAGGCATGGGCGGTATGGGCGGCGCGGGCTTCGGCGGTTTCGGCGGTTTCGGAGACATCTTTGACAGCATCTTTCAGGGCTTCGGCGGCAGCGCGTCCGTCCAAAGAGACACCACGGGCGAGGATATCCAGCTCTCGCTGCCCCTGAGCTTCATGGACGCCGCAAAGGGCTGCTCCAAGGAGATCAGCTACTCCCGCAACGAGCCCTGCCCCACCTGCAACGGTACGGGCGCAAAGGGCGGCACCGCCATGCGCACCTGCTCCAAGTGCGGCGGCAAGGGTCAGGTCCGCTACGCGCAGGAGACCATGTTCGGCCGCACCGTCCGCGTGGGCGCCTGCCCCGACTGCGGCGGCAGGGGCAAGATCATCACCGAAAAATGTCCCGACTGCAAGGGCAAGGGATATGTCCGCCGCGAGGCAAAGATCCGCCTCGATATTCCCGCGGGCGCAGACACCGGCTCGTATATCCGCAAGCGCGGCTACGGGCAGGCGAGCACCGAGGGTGGCGCGCCCGGCGATCTCATCGTCGTATTCCGCGTCGAACCGCACCGCATCTTCCAGCGCAAGAACATGGACCTCTACGTCGATCTTCCCATCTCCTTCAGGACGGCGGCGCTGGGCGGCACGGTCAAGGTCCCCGGGCTGGACGATACCTTCGACTATCAGATCCCCGAGGGCACCCAGTCGGGCACGACGTTTACCGTTCGCGGCAAGGGCATCCGCTCGAGAAACGGCACGGGCAACCTCTATTTAAGAGTGTTCGTCGAAGTCCCCACCAAGCTCACCCGCGAGCAGAAAAAGAAGATCGCGGACGCGGCAGAGGGCGTGGACATCAAGCAGTATGAAAAGTCCAAAAAGTACGCCGACAGCGTCAGCGCGCTCTATGGGCAGGATCCCTATTCGGCAAAATAACCATAATCCCGCATGATCGTGCGGGATTTTTTCATTCTGTCAACTTCCAAAACCCTCGTTCAAATAGTTCGGCCGCAGTGATTTTGGCGAGCAAACCCCCGTTTTTACGCACGGCCATTTTACGGCATGGCTTGACAGACGGCAAAGGCGCGTTTATAATCGTTTTGTACTCCGCCTGCAATACAAAGCAATCCAAAGCGGCGCGGGAAGGATGAAAGGCATGAAATATTATGTATTGTTTTCATATTATGATTGTGTCAGCCCAAAAGGCCCTTTGTTCGCGGAGGGGATCACTTATGCGGATAGCAAAAATTATGACTACACCAAACCAAGGAAGGTCTGTCCGCTGTGCGGAACCATGGTGGAGGGATTTGTCTGGCTTGAACCGCACAATGTCAAATTGAGCAGCAAAAGGGTGGGTGATTTTGTTGATGTGTGTCCGGCCGGCTGGGCTTGTAACGAGAGTACCAAAAATCTCATGCAGCAGTGCGGGATCAGGGGCATCGGGGAGTTTCTGCCGATCAACACCTTCTACAAAAAAGGTTGTCCGACGGAACGGTCATATTATGTCATGCAGATCGCATATTCCAACAAGAAATACGATTACGCGGTGCAGCAGAATGAACGGCGGAAGTACGATAAATCGCTTCCCAAATGTTCGCTGTGCAAACGTTCGGGCAACGGAAAATTGGATAATTTCAAGGAAATTTACTTCAACGATCAGGATGAATATGATATTTTCAAGGTCTATGAAAAACCTGCGGACATTTTTTGCAACGAACGTTTTATACAATTTTGCAAAGACCACGGACTGACGAATATTGTCGAGCGGTTCAAGGAAGTTTAGATGAAAATGCCCGTTGGCATGAGAAAAATCGGAGAGTGGTCCCCGATTTTTTCTTTGATCAACACCCGGACGGAGAATGCGGGAGAATGCCCGCAATCGGAGACAAACAGTCGCGCGGACTTTTCTTGACAAGTTCGCGCGCAGACAGTATAATAGGTCATATGAAATACGTTGAACTCACCGTACATACCACGTCCGAAGCGAGCGAGCTGGTCGCCGACGCGCTTTGGAATTACTCCGAAGGCGGCGTTGCAGTCAGCGATGCAAGGGACGTCATTGCCCTCGTCCGCGGCGAGACGGGCGTCTACTGGGACTATCTCGACGACGATCTGCAAGACCTTCCCACCGACGTGCTTGTCAAGGGCTTCTTCCCGCCCGAGCGGGCAGAAGAGGATATCCGCGCCGTCCGCGAGCAGCTGGAGGAGATGCTCTCCCGCGGCGGGCTCAACTTCGGCACGCTGGAGATGACGCGGCGCATCATCGACGGCGATGACTGGATCGATATCTGGAAGAAGCACTTCCGGCCCATTCGCATCGGCGCGCGCGTCGTCATCGTACCCGCCTGGATCGACCATACGCCCGAACCCGGGGAGGTCGTCGTCACCCTTGATTCCAACATGGCGTTCGGCACGGGCGAGCACGAGACGACTTCCATGTGCCTGGAGGCTTTGCAAGAGGTCATCAGGGATGGAGATACCGTCATCGACGTCGGATGCGGGAGCGGGATTCTGGGCATTGCTGCCGCAAAACTGGGCGCCAAGCTTTGTTATCTCACCGATATCGACCCCGTTGCCGTCGAAAGCGCCAGGCACAACGCCGAAAAGAACGGCGTTGCGGAGCGGACGATCGTCGCTCATTCCGACCTGCTCGCCGATTCCTCCGTCAAGGGGGATATTGTGCTCGCCAATATCACGGCGGAAGTACTCGCGCGCCTCGCGCCCGATGTGCCCAAAAACCTCAAGGCGGGCGGCACGCTCATTTTGAGCGGCATCATCAGGGACAGGCTCCCGCTGGTCAGAGAGGAGTTCGGCGCGCAGGGGCTGAGGCTCGTCGAAGAGCGGAACAAGGGCGAGTGGTACGCCCTCATCTACAGGGGTTGATATGGCAGCGCCCAAACGATTTTATGTGGAGCAGATCGCGGATGATATGACGCTCTCCGCCGAGGAGTCCCGCCACGCCAAAAATGTGCTGCGCCTTTCCGAAGGGGACGAAGTCACCCTCTTTGACGGCAGCGGCAGGGAGTATTCTGCCGTCGTCGACCATGTCGCGCGGGACGCGGTACACGTCCACGTCGTGCGGGAAGCGGTCTCCGACCGCGAACCGGGGATTTGCGTGACGCTTCTGATCGGCGCGCTCAAGGGGGATAAGACGGAACTCGTCGTGCAGAAGGCGACCGAGCTGGGCGTCACGCGCGTCGGCGTCTTTTCCTCCCGCTACTGCGCCGCGTATATGAACGAAAATAAGTTGGAGCGACTTCGTCGCGTCGCGCGCGAGGCGGCAAAGCAGTGCCTGCGCGCCACCGTGCCCGAGGTCGTCTATTATGAATCGCTTGAAGAAGCGCTTCGTGCGGGTGAAGATAGCCGCAATAAGCTGTTTGCCTGCGAGTTCCTGCCCGCGGGCGGCGAAGGGCTGGGCCGTCTTCAGGACAGCGTCTGCGCCGTCGTCGGAAGTGAGGGCGGCTTCTCCGAAGAGGAGTATGAAACGGCTCGGCGACTGGGCTATGCGGGCATCTCGTTGGGCAGGCGTATTCTGCGCGCGGAGACGGCGGCGATCGCGCTCGCGTCCGTCATCATGTATGCGGCGGGGGAACTGCAATGAAGGCGTGCGTCTTTACCCTCGGCTGTAAGGTCAACGAGGCGGAGAGTGCCTCTTTGATGGCGGGGCTGGAAGCGCGCGGCTATCTTGTCACGGACGAGCTCTCGCCCGCCGATATATACATTCTAAATACCTGTGCGGTGACGGCGGAGGCGGAAAAAAAGAGCAGACAGGCGATCGCGCGCATCAGAAAGTGCAATCCCGCGGCAAAGATCATCGTGTGCGGGTGCGCTTCCCAGCGCGATCCGCAGGCGTTTGCGGCGCGGGACGTCGCTGTCGTGACGGGTGCCATGCGCAAGGACAGAGTGCTCGATTTGCTCGATTTTTCGGGCACGTCCCTCGAAAATGAGGACGTTTTCTGCGAATTGCCTCTTCCCAAGCGCACGCACACGCGCGCCAGTCTGCGCATTCAGGACGGCTGCAACCGCTTTTGCAGCTACTGCATTATTCCCTACCTGCGCGGCAGGACGCGCTCGCGCAGCCTTACGAGCATCCTTTCGGAGGCGCGCGCCTGTACGGCGCAGGAACTGGTGCTGACGGGCATCGATATCACCTCCTACCGCGACGGGGACAAGGACCTCGGCGACGTGCTGCTCGCGCTCTCCGGCTTTCCCTTCCGCGTGCGGCTCGGCTCACTGGAGGAGGGCATCGTCACCCGCGGCTTTCTGGAGAAGATGAGAGGGGCGGGCAATGTCTGCGAGCATTTTCATCTCTCGCTGCAGAGCGGCTCGGACGCCGTCCTCAAAAAGATGAACCGCCGCTATACGCGCGCGCAGTACCTCGAAGCCTGTGCGCTCATCTATGAATTTTTTCCCGACGCCGCGATCACGACGGACATCATTGTCGGATTCCCCACCGAGACGGAGGAGGATTTTGCAGATACGCTTTCCATTGTAGATGCGGCAGGGTTTGCGCGCGTGCACGCCTTTCCCTATTCCCGCCGCGCGGGGACGCTCGCCGCAAAGCTGCCCGATCTTCCCGCCGACGTCAAAAAGGAGCGCATGGCGCGGCTTTCCGAGATCATCGGAGCGGCGGAGGAGCGTTATCTTTCCCGTTTTCTCGGCAGGACGCTGGAGGCGTTGTTCGAGGAGGACGGCGGCTACACGCGCAACTACATCCGCGTCCGGGCGGAGGGCGCAAGGGAGGGCGAGCGCTGCCTCGTCCGACTGGAAAACATGGAAAAGGACGGCGTGCGCGCCGTCATCATAAAGGAGATATAAGGTATGGAAAACTGTATTTTCTGTAAGATCGTCGCGGGCGAAATTCCGTCCGCCAAGGTTTATGAGGACGAAGAAATGGTCATCTTCAAGGACGTCGCGCCCAAGGCAAAGATCCACCTTCTGTGCGTGCCCAAGGAGCACTTTGCAACGGTCATGGAACTCACCGACGAACGCGCGGCGCTCGTCGGCAGGATGCTGCAAAAGATCGGCAGGCTTCGCGATATGCTCGGACTTGCGGATGGTTTCCGCCTCGTCGTCAACCAGGGCGAGAACGCGGGACAGACGGTGCATCACCTGCACATCCACATCCTCGGCGGCGAGACGCTCCCCTGGGAGTAATGTGAAGGGCGCGGCGTGCCGCCCAAAGGGCGCGCTCTAGCTTGCGGGTGCGATATCCGGCAAGGCATGGAATGCGGGATCGCCGTCTTACGGCGCGGCAGCCTTTTTTCCGATCGGCAAAAAAAGGCTGCCGCGCACGGGTATAAACATTGCACACAAGGTCAAAACTCCTCACGCAACACGGGCGGGAGGAGTTTTTTTATGCGCATTTTGGGAAAGATAAAGGGGATCGCGATCATCGGCGCCTGCATTGCGTGCGGGGCGTTTGCCTATGCGCTCACCCGCTCGCCCGTCTTTGACGGAAAAGATTATGAGCTTTACACCGGCACTTCGTCCGATGAGATCATTGTCACCGACACGCCCGCTATCGATAAATTCGTCACTCCCGTTGCGGGAGAAAGCGCACGCTGGGAAGGGGACCGTGCGGCGGAGCTGCTGGAGCGCTTTGATGCGAGAGTGCTCTTTTGCGAGGAAGTCTGCGGTACGCGCAATTATTATTGTTCTTCCCCGCTGCTGGGCGAGGGCGTGCTGCTTCGCGGCGTGCGCGTCAATCTGCATATTGCGGTAAGCGGGAGCCGCACCGCGGCGGGCACGCCCGTCATCTTCGGCGGTTTCTGAAAAAATCGGTTGGGACGCGTATAAAATCACTTTGACGTGTCCATCATCTACATACCAAATACAAATTGGTCATGGGAGGAAAATTATGAAAGAAGAAAAGACGACTACCAAGAAGAAGACGCTATATTATGTCCTGATCGGCATCAGCGTTCTGTTGCTCGCTGCGGCAATTGTGCTTACGGTGTATTTCACGACGGGAACCCCCTCCGACATTGCGGAAACGCCGGGCGACAATCAGGGAACTTTGCCCGGAGACGATGAAACGCCCGAAGATCCTGACGACAACAATGAGCCGGACGAGCCTACGGGCGGCGAGACGGAGCAGTATGTTCTGCCCGTTGCGGCGGAGAGCTGCTCGGTAGAGCACAATGCGATCTATGCCAACGCATCAGTCGGCACGTACTATCGCCACACCGGCGTGGACTTTGCGGCGGATGCGGGTGCCGAGGTGTATGCAATGGCGGACGGCGTAGTCAAAACGGTCAGCATGAGCGAACAGCTCGGAAATCTGATTACCATTACGCATGACGACGGGCTGGAGTCGACGTACCGCTTTGTCGAGCCTGTGGAAACGCTGGATGTCGGCGATACCGTGGCTTCGGGCGAGCTGATCGCTCGCGTTGCAGAGGCATACGGCACGGAGGCGCACGACGGCGCGCACCTGCATTTTGAGGTCACGCTGGACGGCGAACAGACCGATCCCGCAAACTATCTTGACTTGGTTTACGAGGAAAAGTGACTCATATTTTGAGGGACGTACCCCCAAAATCATGACCAAACAAGCGTTACGGCGCACCGTGACGGCCCAGAAGGAGGAGATATGTGGTTGAATGAAAACGCGGGCGTTCTGATGCTCATCATCGGGATTCTGATCCTCGGGGCGCTCGGCGTCTCGCTCTGGATCTTGTTTACGCTGCGCAGCCAGTTCTGCGTGCAAAAGCTCAGGTTTACGGGGCTGTATGCGACCGACCGCGTCACCCGCACAAAATACGCCTCTCTTACGATCGGCAACAAGTCCGTGCGTGAGATCGCCATCAAGGAGATCGGCATCAAGAACGGCGGCGTCGCCTTCGATCTCACGACGCTCTATCGCTACAAGGCGGGGCTGGACGAGCGGGCGCACATCGTCATCGAACAGCGGTATTCCATCGATTTTTCCCTCTCGGTGGACGAGCTCAAGAGCCTGCTCCCGGACGGCAAGGGCGGCAGGCTCGGGACGCTCCGGCTGTACGCGGTCGATCTTGTGGGCAATCTCTATCAGGGCAAGATCGCGCCCGTGCGGAAATTGCTCGCCGACACCCTGCGGGTGCAGAACGCGGCGGGCGCGCAAAAGCGCACCGTCCCCGCGCCCGAGCAAAAGACGGAATAAAACGATCTTCGTGGCGGCCGGACGTCCGGCCGCTTCGTGCGATGCGGATGTGGAAGGGCGTCGCCGCGCTTGCGCGGCGGCGCCCTCGTCCGTGCGCTTTTGGCAAAATGATTGACGGCAGGCGGAATGTGCGGTATAATGTGCGTAGAAATTTCCCTGCCCGTGCGGCGGGGCAGTACGGAGGATGTCTATGTGGTTGAATGAAAACGCAGGTGTCATCGCATTCGTCGTCGGCATTGTGGCGATCGTCCTGCTCGGGATCGCGCTCTGGATTTTGTTTGCGCTGCGCAGTCAGTTCTGCGTGCAGAAGCTGAAATTTACTGCCCTGTATGCGACCGACCGCGTCAGCCGCGAGCGGTATGCTTCGCTCACGATCGGTAACAGGTCTGTCCGCGAGGTCGCCGTCAAAGAGATCGGCATCAAAAACGGCGGCGTCGCGTTCGATCTCACGGCGCTCTACCGCAGCAAGAAAGGGCTTGCCGAGCAGGCGCATATCGTCATCGAACAGCGCGCTTCCATCGATGTTTCCCTCTCTGTGGACGAGCTGATGAGCTTGCTTCCGGAGGACGGCAAGGGCGGCAGGCTCGGGACGCTCCGGCTGTATGCGATCGACCTGATGGGCAATGTATATCAGGGCAGGATCGGCTCGGTGCGCAAACTGCTCTCCGATGTGCTGCGCGCGCGGAAGGCGGAGGCTGCGGCGCACGCAGATCCCGGGGACGCATCCGGGAAGAAGTCGGGCTCGTGACTGCGCCGCCGCGCATGCGCGGCGGCGCTTTGCCCAACGGCAAGGCGGCTTGCAAGATGCTGATGCTGAAAACAGAGAAAGTGCGGCGGTCGGATTCTTCCGAACGCCGCACATTTAGTCTTCTTGCGCCTGGTCGTCGCGCGCTTCGGGAGGCGTGTTTTTCGTGATCCTCCACATGAGGTCGGTTGCGTTGTCCGCTTCATACATCACGCTGAACAGATACCTTTTCCCGCGGTAGACGCGGAAATGATTGTTGAAGGCTCTGCAACGCACTTCCGTATCTCGGTAGGTCCGCGTCCGCAGCAAAAAATAGCATGTAAATTCCTTTTTCCCGAGGACAATGCGCCACCGATAGAACCAAATTGTGCAAACAAATGCGATCATTGTGATTCCCGACATGATGAGTGCGCCGGGAACGCGGCTCTCTTCCGGCTGCACCATCCCTTCCGGAAGGAACAGCACCAGCAGGACAAGCACAAAGAGTAAGATCGTGCCGAACGCGCAACACAAAAAATATTGCCTCGGCTGGGAAATTTCGTTTTTCGGGGCAGTCCTTTTCCTCGGCTTCCATGACAGGACGTTTACGGCCAAAAAGATCGTAACGGCGGAAAGCACTATGCAGGCAGCTGTTACGCACCACTTGATGACTTCGTCCATATTCTGCTCCTTTTGCGAGGATAAAAGGCGCCGCAGAGACCGCATAGCCCGATGCCCGTCGGGCACGGCCGTTCAGTCGGCGGGCGGAAGCGCCTCGGCAAAGGCGCGATACAGCGCCGCGTTGAGCGCGCGCATCCCGTCGGCGTCCGTTTTCAGCTTCCCGTCCGCCGTAAAAATGCCGTTTCGCTCCGTCTCGACGTCGGCAAGCTGTGTATAGACGATCGCGCACAGTCCGTCCTTTTGGACGGCGGGCAGGATCTGCTTGCGGTAAAGCCTGTCGAGCGCCCGCGTGAACGCCTGCCGCGTCCGGTATGTCCTGTAACTGAAGATGCCGCGCTTTTCTTTGCCCTTCGCGTAGGCATAGCCTCCGAACTCCGTCAGGGCGAGGATGCGCCTGCCGTCATTGTGCAGCCGTACCTTGCGGAAGTAGATGTGCCGACTGCAGAGATCTCCGCCGCCCATGTCTTGCCAGCCGCTCGCGTGGTCGTACAGGCGCGTCCCGTCGACGGCGCGCAGCCTGCGGCAGACGTCGATCGCGTCAAACTGTCCCCATGCTTCGTTGAAGGGCGTCCAGAGGCAGATGCAGACGCAGCAGGAAAGATGCCCGATCGTGTCCTCTGCCTCGTGCAGGAACTGCGCGCGCGAGCGGGGATCTTCGCGCCCCATTTTCTTGTGATCGCGGTCGTTCAGATGCAGGTCGATAAAGGGGCAGAGCGTGATGCGCAGCCTGGAATAGGCGTCGCCGCCGTTGACCATGTCCTGCCAGACGAGGATGCCCAGAATGTCGCAGTAATAATACCAGAGCAGCGGCTCGATCTTGATATGCTTGCGCAGCATGTTGAAACCGAGCGACTTCACCCGTTGCAGGCAGTCGAACATCTCCCGGTTGCTTGCGGGCGTGTAGATGCCGTCGCCCCAATAGCCCTGGTCGAGCAGTCCGCTCTGAAAGACGGGGGTCCCGTTGAGTGCAAAGTAGTGCCGTCCGCCGCGGCGCACGCGCGAAAAGCTGCGCAGCCCGAAGTAGCTCTCCACCCTGTCCTCGCCTGCCGTGATGACGATGCGGTACAGCTCGGGCGTCTCGGGCGTCCATAGCTTGCAGGCGGAGGCGTCCCAGACCGCGCGCTCGCCTGCGGGGGCACAGACCGTGCCGAGCCGCGTATCGCCGTCGTAGAAGTCGTACCGCACGGGCAGCGCTTCTCCGTGTACGCGGCAGGAGAGTGCGAGCGTCTTTTCTGCGGCGTCCGGTTCCAGGCGCAGGGTATGCAGGTAGTCCTCGGGTACGCTCTCCAGCCAGACGGGCTGCCAAAGCCCGCTCACCGCCGTGTACCAGATCCCGCCGCTTTGATAGCTCTGTTTGCCTCTGCCGTAGACGGGGGACGCGGCGTCGTCCGTGACGACGAAGCGCAGCTCGTTTTCGCCCGGCGTGAGCGCGTCCGTCAGATCGAGCGTAAAGGGGAGGTATCCGCCCTCGTGCCCGCCGACCTCTTTCCCGTTGCAAAAGACGGTGCAGACCTGGTCGCATGCGCCCACTTGGAGCAGCAGCCTGCCGCGCAGAAACCCCGCGGGCAGCGTAAAGAAGCGGCGGTAGTGCAAAAATTCGTCGGGGCGAAGCTGCCGTCCGACGCCCGAGTACGCGCTTTCGGGCGAGTAGGGCACGAGGATCTGCCCGTCCCAGCGCGCGGGCGTGTCGGGAGAGGGCGCAAAGGCGTATTCCCACGTCCCGTTCAGGGAAAGATAGCTGTCCCGTCGGAACTGCGGACGGGGATATTCCTGCAAGGGAAGCGGATCGTTGGAAAAGTGCGGCCGTATGATCATATCGCTTCTATTATATCATCGCTGCCGAGCAAATGCAAGACCCGTCCCGCATGTTTCCGCGGCGTTTCTTTCGCAGGATTCCGGCGTGACGTTGTGCAGGATTCCGGCATGCCGGCGCCCCGAAAGCCTTTTCGGCTTTCGGGGCGCTGTTCGTGTCCGGATTTCGTCTTTTGTCATGCGGATCCGCCGTTCCCTTTCGCCAACAAATATTTTTGCTGCGGTCATTTTTACGATGGATAGGTTGTGATTCGGAGCTTAGCGGTTTTTCGCTTTCCAGGCAAAACGCACTTGAAACGCATCAAAACAGCGCTTACAGATCCAGTTGAATTGTTTTGTCTGCGCATTGTAACAACAATACCCTTCCGCATCGTCGCCGCTTCCCGCTGCGTCGGAGATCGTCTGCCAACAGAGAATGCAATGCTCGTGGTCATTCGGGCCTTTTCCGTGGAATGTTTTCAGTTCAAATTCTTTGCCGTTCAACATCTCCCCATATCCGTCATAGTTGAGCAGACGCCAGTCGGCTTGATCGGTTGTCATATCTGCCTCCTTTTTGTGATCCTGTTTTGCTTGATTGTATCACAAGAGTATAGTGCCGTCAAGCCGGGTCGGCCCCCGCATGTCCGGGCGGCGGAGCGCCGACGAAGGGATTTATTCGGAAAGGTTGCAAACGTGTTGACGGCGTTGTGCAAATCCTGTATAATGTCGGTAGCAATCGCAAAGGGGAATCAGACAAATGTTGCAGCACCATATCGAGAGCGCGCAAAAACTTCGGGAATACTTTGAAGGGCAGGATGGCGTCATCGCCGTCGTGCTGGACGGCTCCACCGTCAAGGGCAACGCACGCCCCGATTCGGACATCGACGCGATCATCGTCGTCACTGAGGAAAAGTACGCAGAGCTTGCCGCACAGAACAAGCTCGCCGAGGTCATTCCCGGGCACTGCACCTACGAGGGCGGCTATTTTGACATCAAGTACAAGACCAAGGCGATCCTGGCGCGCGCGGCAGAGCACGCCAGCGAGCCCACGCGCAACGCCTATGTCAAGGCGCAGGTGCTGTGCACGACGGACGCGGAGATCCCCGCGCTCGTTGCCGCCATCGAGCGCTATCCAGAGCACACCGTGGCGGATAAGATCAGGTGCTTCTGCGCCAATCTGCAGCTCAACCGCGGGTATTTTTTGCATATTGTGCCCGAGGACAACCGCTATATGCGCGCCCACCTTGCGCAGGAGATCGTGTACAGCGTGTACCGTCTCATCCTCATTGAAAACCGCGTGCTCTTCCCATGCAACCGCCGCCTGGAGGAGACGGTGCGCGCCTGCAGGAAGCGTCCCGATGACATCTTGGAGCTTGGCGGCAAGTTTCTTGAAGAGATCACCGTGGAGCGCTGCGAGGCGTTTGTACAGGCGTTCTGGAAGCAGAGCTCCCTCCCGCTCAATGACGACGTGAGCGAGAGCTGCTCGCAGTACGTCAAGTACTACGAGGACTGGTGGCTGGAAGAAAACCCGCCCTTCCCCAACGAATGGTAATGCAGTTCGCGGCCCTGCGCTTTGAACGGGACGAAAACCTCGCGGACAGAACATACTGGTATGTGTGCCCCTTTCCCGTCAAAGCGGGAGCGCGTGTGCTTGCGCCCGTCGGCGCGCGCGATAAGCTGCAATGCGCCGTCGTCGAGCGCGCCGTGGAGGCCGACGCGAACTGTGCTCCCTATGACGTGCGTCTCATCAAGCAGATCGCCTCTCCCCTCGGCGCGCGCAAAGTCGTGCTCGGGAGCGCCGTCTGCCGCGAGCTGGGCGGCGTTTTATATGACAAAAAGCACTATACCCGCCTGGGGCGTGCCATCGTCGGCAACGCGGAGGACGGCTGTGATTACGGCATTATGTACACCCTCTCTTGTGAACAACGCCCCATGCGTGAGCTGCTTCCTGCGGCATGCGGGGCGCACGGCTGCGTCCTGCTGACGGGCCCGCGCGCGGAGGACGTCGCAGCGGTGCTGTTGTCGGCGGCGGGCGTCTCGCCCGATCGGGTCGCGGCGGATGCGAAGCGGGGCGGCGCGGACGTCGGGGAACTGCTTGCTGAGATCGGAGCGTGCGGCTCCGTTCGCGCATGGCTGTATCAGGAGGGGCTCACGCCCGAACAATGTGACGCCGTCATCGGACGGCTGCGGTGAAAGGATGAAAAAGAAGATACTCATGATCGCAACGGGAGGCACGATCGCCTCCAAGGAGACCGAGGAGGGGCTTGCTCCCGCGCTCTCGTCAAGGGAGCTTTTGGACTGCGTCCCCGAGGTGGGGGAGGTGTGCGAGGTCCACGCCGTCCAGCCCTTCAATCTGGACAGCACCAACGTCTACAGCGTGCATTGGCTGGCGATCGCCCGCATCATTGAAGAAAGTTATGCGGCGTATGACGGCTTTGTCGTGACGCACGGCACGGACACCATGGCGTACACCGCCGCGGCGCTCTCCTACCTCATTCAGGGGGCGGATAAGCCCATCGTGCTCACGGGCTCTCAGCGCTCCGCCTATTCGCGCGATACGGACGCCCGCGCCAATCTTTCGGATGCCTTCCTGTTCGCGGCGGACGATCGGGCGTTCGGCGTGCGCATCGTCTTTGACGGCAATGTCATTTTGGGCACGCGCGCCAAAAAGACGCGTACCCGCAGCTTCAATGCCTTTTCGAGCATCGATTTTCCCGCCGTCGCCATCATGCGCGAGGGAAAGCCCTTCTATTATATCGAGGACGCAAAGCCGACTGGCGCGCCCCGATTCTATCATGCGCTCAACGAGAACGTGTTCGTACTCAAGATGATCCCCGGGCTTCGTGCGGAGATCTTTGACTATCTGGACGCGCACTGCGACGGGCTCATCATCGAGTCCTTCGGCGCGGGCGGGCTGCCCAATTACGAAAACGACGCCTTCTGCGCCCGCCTTGCACACTTTTTATCGCTTGGCAAAACGGCGGTGCTCACCACACAAGTGGAGCGAGAGGGGAGTGCGCTGGATAAATATGCCGTCGGCAGGCGCCTGCGCGCATGCGGCAAGATCCTGGAAGCGCGCTGCATGACGCTGGAGGCGACGGTCGCCAAACTCATGTGGGTACTCGCACAGGCGCGCGGCGAGGCGGCGGAAGTGCTCTTTGACCGTCCCGTCGAACGGGACATCTTCTGACGGCAGTTCCGGGCGCGCGGAAAAATATCTTTTCAAAAAAAGTTGTAATTTTTTTCGAAAAACGGTTGACAACGCGGGCATTTTCCGTTACAATAAATAAGCTATTCGGTTCACCGAATACCAACATCGCGGGGTGGAGCAGCCAGGTAGCTCGTCGGGCTCATAACCCGAAGGTCGCACGTTCGAATCCTGCCCCCGCAACCATACGGCGATGTAGCTTAGTTGGTTAGAGCGATCGGTTCATACCCGATAGGTCAGCGGTTCGACTCCACTCATCGCTACCAAAAAATCGGCTTTCAGCCGATTTTATATTCTGGGCCCCGTGGTCAAGAGGTTAAGACACCACCCTTTCACGGTGGTATCATGGGTTCGATTCCCGTCGGGGTCACCACGTTAAACCTAAATCGAACCACTCTTTGGAGTGTGTGCGGTTTAGGTTTTTTGTTTTTTCAATAATAAATCGCAAGCGTTATTTTCACGTCCTGCAATCGTGCGATACCCTTATCAATGCAAAAGCCCTGACCGTCGTCAGGGCTTTTCGTTATGGGGCTTGTATAGTAGATCTCGATCTTGTCGTCAAAAAGGACGATCTTGTCAATGAGGAAATTGATGAGCATCTGCGGCTCCATGTGCAGCGCCTGTTCATAATATTCACGTACTTCTTGCTCGGTAAATTGCCGCACCTGCTTCCCTTTTTCGATGAGGATGAGGCGCTCCAGCTCCTCCTGCCGTGCTTCCAGTTCCTTCATGCGCTTGTTCGTCGTGTTGTTCATGATGCCGCGCTCGATGCCTTTCATGATATTGTCGAGCGCGATCTCGTTCTGCCGCTGTTCCCGCTGCATCACGAGCAAGGCGGAATTCTCCTTGTTCCGCGTTTCCTGTTCCGCCAGAATGGCGTTGACAAGCTTGTCCATCAACGCGGGCTCTTTGAGCTGGCCGATGACGGCGTCCAGAACGAGCCGTTCCAGTTCCTCCTTGGGAACAGCCGCTTTCTTACAGTCGTTTACCCGCGCCTTTCTTCCGCGGCACTTATAGTAATATCGACGTTCCCCGTTGCGCGCCGTGCCATTCTCCGCAATGACGGATTGACCGCAATAACCGCATACGAGTTTGTGGCGCAGAAGATACGTCACTTCCACGCTGCGCTTTCCGTGCTTGTTGCTTTCCGTGATATTCCGCACCCTTTCAAAGATCTCGTCGGGGACGATCTGCGGATACATATTGTCGATGCGTTCCTCTCCGTGATAGTAGACACCGCAGTATTTTTCGTTCTTGAGGATATTATAGACGGTGTTCTTAGCAAACGGCTTGCCGTGATATGTTACGCCCCTTGCCGTCAGCGCTTCAATAATCTCCCGCACATAGACGCCCTTGGCAAATTGCTCGAACATATAACGCACGTTCTTTGCCTGTTCTTCATCGACGACGATCTTCCTGTCCTCGACCCTGTACCCATACGGCAAGCCCCCGCCTTGATAGTACCCCTTGAGCCGCGTCTCCCGCATCCCGCGTTTGACCTTCTGCGAGAGTTCGGCGGAAAAATACTGGTTCATGCCTTCCAGGAGGCTTTCAAGGATGATCCCCTCGGGCGTATCGGGAATGTTCTCCATTGCAGAAAGTACCTTAACGCCGTTGTCCGAGAGCTTTTTCCGGTTGATGACCGATTCAAACTTGTTGCGCGAAAACCGATCGAGTTTGTAAACAAGAATGAAATTCCAACGCTTTTCGGCGCTGTCTTTGATCATGCGCTGAAAGTCGGGACGGTTATCATTCGTCCCCGTCATGGCGCGGTCTATGTAGGTATCGAGAATGACGATCCCGTTCCTCTCCGCATACTCCTTGCAGACATGGAGCTGACCTTCGATGGATTGCTCTGTCTGCGCATCGCAAGAATATCTCGCATAAATGGCTGCTGTCTTCATGTTGTTTCCTCCAAAATTTTTTGCCTCCATTGTACACCTTTACGGCAGGGAATAACAGGCACGGGAGCTTTACCGTTTCCCGACAATGCCCAAACGGTACCGATACAAAACCCCAACGGGAGCGGTACACTTTCGGTACGTTCGTACCTTTCGGCACACCTAAAAAAGGGAGAGCAAGGCGCAGTCTGTCAAAGGTCTGCCCCACGGGGACGCGCAGGAATTTTGTTGAAAGAGGCAGCTTTTCTATCCTTCAAAATTGCTGCGCGCCTTTGACAGACAAAGCCGCTCTCCCACCATAGCAAAGCCCGAAAGGTACGAAAATGTCCCGAAAAGGTAACGAAATGCGCGGTTTGTTTCGGTTTTGGTGACATGAGTTGCGGTTTTGTTGGGGTTTATTCACGGCAGCTTTTGTTGAAAAACGCAGGAGAATGTGGTAGAATGTAAGCACAAACAAGCCGAACTGCGGCTTCATATCACGGAGGAATGTATTCTGACTGTGGGAAAAAACCAGCGGGAGTAGTCGGGCTTAGACGCCAAAGAATTGACGAAATATCCGGGTGACCGTGACTGTCAGGCAAGATAGACGAGAGATCGTCTGTCCTTTGTCTGCGGTCACGGTCTTTTTTTGTTTTCTCGTGGAAATTTTGGAAAGGTGAAGAAAACCTGCACCTTTCATCTGTAAGATAAAAGAAACTTCGGAATTAGGGACAGGTTTTGTCACCAATTCCCTGTAAACTTCAAGAAAAAACTTTTTCAAATACGTCAAAAAGTGTCGGATTCGGGAGGTTTACTATCCGTGGAAAAAGCTTGTGAAAATTTACGGCTTACCCGCCACCTTATGAAACTTTTTGTCCTTGTGATAGTAGAAGGATTTTTTCAAACCTGAAGAAAAGTTGCAGGTTTGACCGATATGCTATCCGCGAAAGTAAAATTTTTCAAAGAAATTTTGTAAAGGTGCAAAAACCTTGCGAGTTTAAGGTTTAAGATAGCCGCACAACGGGAGGAGAATGCTATGACGCTTAACGAAATAAGACAACAGCTAAAGACGATACGCCTGTACTATACGAACAAGGCGCGTTTTTCCGCTGCCTTCGATGCCCTCCCGCATACGGTGAAAGAGCTTGCCGACAAGTACGCCGCTATCGTCGGCACCGCTCCGCTCGATCTTTACTACATCTACTACGAGTTGTACGTCAAGGGACTGACGCAGGAGGCGACGGCGGAAGACCTCAATTACAGCACGGAGTATATCAGGAAGAAAAATAAAAAGCTCTTGCTGTTTTTGCAGAGCAAACTCAATGAACGGGAGGTGAGTTGATGAAGGAAATAGAACTGAAAAGCAATCCTTTGGGCATACGAGTCTATGCCGTCGGGAAGCCCGACATCGACCGCATGACCGAGGAGGAATATAACTTATTCGCATCGTCGCTGGCAATGCGGATCAATGACTACATTACCAAACAGAAGGAGGAAAATGATGCCGTATAGCCAAGTCAAAGTCTATTCAGACGGAAGCCATTATATCGGCATCCCGTATGAGCCAAACCCGCGCGCAAAAAACCGCCGGCCGCGCCATGAGGAAGTTATTGAAGTTAAGGAGTTGTTGGAAGAAGCCGCCGCGCCCGATATGGGAGATGATACTATTACGGAGCAGACGGCACAAAATTCCGCCGACGTCCACGAAAAAAGCGCGCCGCCTGCCGTAAGACAGATGACGCGCAAAGAGCTGTTTGATGAATTGTATCAGCAGACTTTCGGTATGAAGAAGCGGGAACAAAAATC
>CALVWM010000035.1 GCA_944367185.1 uncultured Clostridia bacterium
CACGAGAAACACAAAAGGAAGGTAAACCCATGAAAAGACTTTTTGCTTTGACGGCTTGTTCCCTTGCGCTTCTCCTGGGAACAGCGCCTCTTTTGGCGGCATGCGGCGATGTCCAAACGGACGAACCCGCGCTGGAGCTGCCCGCAGACGATCTTCCCGTCCTGCCCGATTTGGGCGACCCGGACGCGCCCGAATCGGACGCGCCGGCGGAAGAGACGGAGCCGGACGAACCGGCAGATGAACCAGAAGCGGAGCCGGATGTGCCCGTCACGGAACCCGAGCCGGAACCGGAACAGCCCGTCGTCTCCGCGCAGGCAGAATATATCTATGTACGCGCCAATTCCCTCAATGTAAGAACAGGCGCGGGAACGGGATTCGCCTCGCTCGGCGCGGTGAACAGCGGCGACATGCTGCACTTCGTACGCAAAGCGGGCGACTGGTACGAGACCCGCTACCGCTCTAAGACCGCTTACGTCAGCGCGAGCGACGCGTACACGACCATCGCGTACCTCGACAAGGGCAGCGAGGAGGTGGAGCGCGTCATTGCAGAGGGCTTGGAGCTTCTGGGCGTGCCCTACGTCTACGGCGCGACGCGTCTGCACGACGGCAAGGGCAACATGCTCAAGGGCTTCACCGTGACCAAGTTCGACTGCTCCTCGCTCATGCAGTATATCTTCTATCAGGGCGCGGGGATCTTGCTGGACGTGACGACGCGCACCCAGGTCAAACAGGGCGTTGCCGTCAGCTGGAACAATATCAAACGCGGCGACCTGCTCTTTTATACCAACGCCCAACGCTATAACAAGACGGGCGTGGAGCGCATCGGGCACGTCGCGCTGTACCTGGGCAACAACTATATCCTGCACACGGCGAGCGACTACGCCGTCATCGAGCAGATGAGCGCGACGCGCAAGGCGTATTTTGTGACGGCGCGCAGATTTTTCTGACGCTTACTCTTTGTCGCGGCGCACGCTTCGGCGAAGCCGCACGGAAATGTGATGGGGCGGCGGAGGACGGAAATTTTTCCGTCCTCCGCTTGCTTTTGCGCGCCCCGCGTGCTATACTGAAGGCATGATCACAGACGTTCACACACACAGCACATTTTCGGCGGACGGCAGGTCGCCGCTTTCGGACATGCTTGCCCGCGCCGCGGAGCTGGGTACGGCGTACTACGGCGTCTCCGAGCACTTCGACTACGACTATCAGGCGGACGGCGTGCTCGCCGAGGGGAAGGAAGTGCCGCTCATCGACGCAGAGGCGTACTTCCCCGCCGCCCGCGCACTGCAACGGCAGTATGCGCCGCGCATGCGCGTGCTCGTCGGCGGCGAGTTCGGCTACACGCCCACGCAGGCGGCGATCGACCGCTATCTTGCCGTTATAGAGGCGTTTTGCCCCGACTTTGTCGTCAACAGCGTACACACGGTGGACGGCTTGGATCCGTGGTTCGCGGAATACTTCGCGGGCAAGACGCGCCGCGAAGCGTACGCGCGTTATCTGGAACGGGTGCGCGCCAGCCTTGAAGCTCCCTATCCCTATGAGATCGTCGCGCATATCGGATACGTCGGGCGCAATGCGCCCTACCCGGCGCCCACGGCGCTGCGGTACGAAGAGTACCCCGAACTTCTGGACGACATTCTGCGCACGATTATAAAAAAGGGCAAGATTTTGGAGGTCAACTCCTCCGCGCGGCAGGCAGGCGACTTTTTGCCGGGGACGGACATTTTAACACGCTATTTCGCTCTCGGCGGGCGCAAGGTATCCTTTGCCTCGGACGCGCACGGCACGGAGCAGATCTGCGCGAAGCGAGGCATCGTCTGCGAGGCGCTGAAGGAAATCGGATTTACGCATATCAGCGTGCCCGACTGCGGCGAGGAGATCCTCGTCCCGCTGTAAGCCGCCCGATTTTGTGGCGACCCCGCACGCCTCACTCTAACAAAGTCAGGAGAGCCAAAATGCGCACAAAAGGCGCGCCCGTGCCTGCATATATGCAGACACGGGCGCGCCTCTTTGTCGCCTTCTTCGCGTCGTATCCTTCTTATTGGATGACGCCCTCTTCTTGCAGGACGTCCGCAAGGCGGGCGAGCATTTGAGGTGAGAGCGTCTCGCCGCGCGCCATGTCGGGAATTCCTGCCCGTTCGAGCGCCGCCTTCGCCCGCTCGCGCGGGAGACGAAAGGCGCTCATCAGGTTGTTTTCCAGCGTCTTTCTTCTGCTCGCAAAAGCGCACCGCACAACCGCACGGTAGGCTTCTTCGCTCCCGACGGGGATGCGGCCCGGCTCAAAATCGATGCGCACGACGGCGGAGTCCACGTTGGGGCGGGGCGTGAACATGGCGCGCGGCACCTTGCGCGTCACGCGCGCCGCGCCTTTTAATGCGATCGCCGCCGTCACCGCGCCGTATTCCGCCGTGCCGGGCTGCGCGCAGAAGCGGTTTGCGACCTCCTCCTGCACCATGACGGTCAATCCGTCGCAGCCGTGCGTCTCCTCCAAAAAGCGCATGACAACGGGCGTGGTCACATAATAGGGCAGGTTTGCGACGACGCGGTATCGCCCCAGCTCCGTCTCCAATGCGGGCAGGTCGGCGCGCAGAATGTCGCCGAACACGACCTCCGTGTTCTCGCAGCCCGACAGCGTCTCGGCAAGCACGGGCCGGAGAGAGGCGTCGATCTCATAGGCGACGACCTTTTTTGCGGCGCGGGAGAGTTCGCGCGTCAGGGCGCCCGCGCCCGCGCCGATCTCCAAAACGGTGACCGTTTCGTCGACGCCCGCGTCGTGCACGATGGCGGACAAGAGGTTGGTATCCGTCAGAAAGTTCTGCCCGAACTTCTTCTTGAAGGAAAAGCCGTGTCGCGCCAAGATGTTTTTCAGTTCTTCCATGATTTTCCTCGTATGCCGCCGCCGCGGCGGCGCATCCTGCCTATGAGGGAACGGCCCTCCATACAAAGGAACAAAGGGAGCCGCGCGAAGCGGCTCTCTCGCTTTTTATCTGATCATTTCGCGCACGCGCAGGGGAATGCCGATGCTGTCTGCAAGTTTTTGGCAGGCGGCGACCTCCTCTTCCCCGATGCAGTCGACGACGGAGAACCAGCAATTCAGCCCCTTTTCCCTGCACGCCTGCGCAAAGAAGAGCATGGAGTCGAACGCCATCTCGGGATAGATGGGACGGCACAGCTTTTCGTACAGGCGCGCGTTGGACGCGTTGAGGGAAATGTTGATGCCGTCCAGCCGTCCGACGAGGTCGGCGGTGATGTCGTGCTGGTTGATGATGCTGCCGTGTCCGTTGGTGTTGAGCCTGGTCTTGCCGCCCTTTTCGTGGACGTAATCGCAGATCTTGACCATCGCGCCCAGGCGATAGGTGGGTTCCCCGAAGCCGCAGAACACGATCTCATCGTACTGCGCAGGATCGCCGATGAGGTCGATGACCTGCTGTGCGGTCGGCTCACTCTCCTTAAACCAGAGATCGTACCCCTCAAAGGGGTGTTTTTCGTCGCGCACGCAGAAGGTGCAGCGGTTGGAACAGCGGTTGGTGAGATTGACGTAGAGATTGTTCCCGATCTTGTAGACGTAAGTATCCATATGACCACTCCTTATAAGCTCGTATGCCGCCGTGCGATATGCGCGTGCGGCCTTGTTACATCAGTTTCGGAAACAGCCGAAGGGCGTTCTCCCAAATCTGATGCTGTAATCTCTCCTCATCTTCCCCGCGCAGTTCCGCCAGCCGCCGTACGATGACCGGAATGTTGGCGGGACTGTTCTTTTCCCCGCGAAAGGGCGACAGGTACGGGCTGTCCGTCTCGGACAAAATTCTGTCCGCAGGGCACGCCCTGACGCTCTCCCACACATTTTTGGCGTTCTTGAAGCACGCCACGCCGCCAAAGGAGAAATACCCCCCAAGCCGCAAAAATTCCTCCATGTTCTGCGCGCCGTGCGAATAGCAGTGCATCAGAAATCCGTTTTTGAGCAGCTCTTTATGCTCATTTAAGATCGCGATCATATCCGCAAAGCAGTCGCGCGAGTGGATCTGTACAGGCAGTCCCAAGCGGTGCGCAAGTTCGAGCTGCGCCACGAATGCCGCGCGCTGGACGCTCTTTTCCGGCCCGGAGTAGTGGTAGTCCAGCCCGATCTCCCCCACCGCGATGCACTTTCCCTGCCCGCCAAGGCGCGCAAGTTCGTCAAGCGTCTGCTGCCCGAAGCCCTCCGCTTCCGAAGGATGCACGCCCGCCGTGAAGTACGCGCCTTCATGGCCTTGACAGAATTCCGCGTGCCATGCGCTGTGGGCGAGGGTATCGCCCGCGAGCACGACGCGCGAAACGCCCGCCGTGCGAACGCGCTCCCATTCTGCGGGGAAGGCGTAGCCCTCGTCCGCGAAATGGGCGTGAATGTCGATGTACATATCAGCGGATGTTCGCGCCGCTCTCCACCGCCCGTTCGGGCGTGAGCAGCGAAAGATTGCCCGCCTCGTCCTCGGCACATAAAATCATGCCCTCGGACAGCGCGCCGCACAGCTTGACGGGCGCAAGGTTGGTGACCAGCACGACCTTCTTGCCCACCATCTCCTCGGGCGCATAGAACTGCGCGATGCCGGAAACGACCGAGCGCACTTCCCCGCCCACGCGGATGGTCTCGTGCAGCAGTTTTTTGGACTTGGGTACGCGCTCGCACGCAATGACCTCGCCCACTTTCAGCTCGATTTTGGCAAAATCGTCAATGGAGACGAGCGGCGTTGTCTGCGGCGCTTTTTCTGTCTCGGCTGCGGCGGGCGCCGACTTCTGCGCGGGCGCGTTTTCGCGCTCGTACTCCTCGCGCTGCGCCTTGCGGATCGCCTCCACCTTGGGTGCAACTTCCTTCCAGTCAAAGCGGGCAAAGAGCGCCTCGTCCTCCGCGGCGATGGTGTTCCCGCTCGGATAGCTCCCGAAGGCATCGCACGCCTCCAGCGACTTCAAAGGCGCGTTCAGATAGCCCGCGATCTTCTCCGCCGTTGCGGGCAGGAAGGGATAGAGAAGGCTTGCGCCCGTTAAAATGGCTTCGGTCAGGTTATAAAGGACGGTCGCGAGGCGGTCTTTCTTGCCCTCGTCCTTGCCCAGCGCCCAGGGCATGGTCTCATCGATATACTTGTTTGCGCGGCGGAACAGGGTGAACAGCTCGTTGAGCGCGTCCGCGATGCGGAACTCGTTCATACACGCCTCCACTTTGGCGCGCACACCGACGGCGACCGCCTTCAATTCCTCGTCCACGGGCTCGGAGACGTTCTTATTTTCGACGACGCCGCCGAAATATTTGCGCGTCATCGCGAGCGTGCGGCGCACCAGGTTTCCCAGCGTGTTGGCAAGATCGGCGTTGACGCGCTCGGTCATGAGTTCCCAGGTGATCGTGCCGTCCCCTTCGTAGGGCATCTCGTGCAGGACGAAGTAGCGCACGGCGTCCACGCCGAACACCGAGGCAAGATCGTCCGCATAGATGACGTTGCCGCGCGACTTGCTCATCTTCTCGCCGCCCTGCAACAGCCACGGGTGCGCAAAGACGTGATCGGGCAGCGGCTCGCCCAGCGCCATCAGGAAGATGGGCCAGTAGATGGTGTGGAAGCGGGCGATGTCCTTGCCGATGACGTGCAGCTTCTCGCCGCCCTGCCAGTACTTTTTGTACAGCTCGCCCGAATTGCCGTCCGGATCGTACCCGAGACCGGTGATATAGTTGGTGAGCGCATCCAGCCAGACATAGACGACGTGACGGCTGTCAAAGTCGACGGGAATGCCCCATGTGAAGGTGGAGCGCGAGACGCACAGATCCTGCAGCCCCTTCTTTAAGAAGTTGTTCATCATCTCGTTCTTCCGGGAGACGGGGCGGATGAAATCGGGGTGGGACTCGATGTGCGCGATGAGCCTGTCCGCATACTTGCCCATCTTAAAGAAGTACGCCTCTTCCTTGGCCTTCTTGACCTCTCTGCCGCAGTCAGGGCACTTGCCATCCACGAGCTGGCTCTCCGTCCAGAAGCTCTCGCACGGGGTGCAGTACCAGCCCTCGTACTCGCTCTTGTAGATATCGCCCTGCTCGTAGAACTTGCGGAAGATCTTCTGCACGGTGGCGCAGTGACCCGTTTCCGTCGTGCGGATGAACTTATCGTAGGACGTGCCGACGCTGTCCCAGATGGTGCGGATGACGTTTGCGACGTTGTCGACATACGCCTGCGGGGTAACGCCCGCCGCCTCCGCCTTCTCTTCGATCTTCTGCCCGTGCTCGTCCGTGCCCGTCTGGAAGCGGACGTCATAGCCCTGCAGGCGCTTGAAGCGGACGATCGCGTCCGTCAAGATTGCCTCGTAGGTGTTTCCGATGTGCGGCTTGCCCGAAGTATAGGCGATCGCCGTGGTAACATAATAGGGTTTTTTCATAGTGGCTCCCTGCACGATTGATGTTCGCGCTCATTATACTCTATTTTCTTGCAAATGTAAACAAATTTTAATGTTCACGCATTTCTTTTCGAGCTGACGAAAAGAAATGCCGTGCGTTTTAGGAAAACCCAACGTTCGCCGCAATGCGGCTCTGCGTTCGGTTTTTCTCGCGGCGCGCAATCGCAACATAATAGCGCGCGCCGCTTCGCTTTTCCGCAGAAGCGCTGACGCGCAAATTGGGTCCCGCTGCGCAAAAGCGTGGTTTTGCTTGCGGCGTAATTGATAGCGGGTTCACGCGAATCTTTTTGCAAAGGCAAAAATCTTCGCCGTGAGGTTTAAGGGCGCTGCCCTCTTGACGCGAAATTTAAGGGCTTACAATATAACTTCGCGTCAATTCACCTGCTGAGGTCGCAAGCGACAAATTGGGTCCCGCTGCGCAAAAGCGTGGTTTTGCTTGCGGCGTAATTGATAGCAAAAGGCGGAAGGATGCACTATTGCAGCGCTTTTCTCGCTTCCCACTCCTCGCGCAGGATAGCGCGGATGGCGATGTCCACAAGTTCGCCCGTGGAGAGCAGGCGATGCCCCTTGCGCAGCACGCCTTCAAGCTGCATGCCGCATTTTTCCATGACCCGTCCCGAAGCGATGTTCTCCGTTGCATGCTTCGCCTCGATACGAAGAAAGCCGACCTTCCCGATGAGAAAATCGATGACCGCCATGAGCGCCTCCGTCATAATGCCCCTGCCCCAGAATGCGCGCGAAAGGCAGTACGCGACCTCCGCCCACTGCGAGCGCATGTCGGCGGTCGGCACGGAGATGTCCCCGATGACCACTCCCGTCTCCCGCCAGACGATCGCCCAATGGTAGGTGGTGAGGAGCTTTGCTTCCTGCTCCCAGGCGGCAAGCAGCTGCCGCGTGAGAAAGATGCTCTCATGCCGCTCCCATGTGAGATATTTCGTGACGGCGGGGTCGCCCATCCAACCCGAAAACGCCTGTTCCGCGTCCGTCGCGCGGAAGGGGCGCAGGATCAGCCGCTGCGTTGTGAGCACTCTGCTTCCCAGTTGGTTCATGGCTCCCTCCAAAAAAAGACCCGCCGGCTGACCCGACGGGAAAAACACCTTGATGCAGGCACGCCGAATCACCGCATTTGCTTGGCAAACGCGGGACGCATGGCATTGACGGTTGCAGAAAACTTTTTCATAGCTGTATTGTAACACCTCGTCCCGGCCTTGTCAAGCATTTGATGATATTTTGCGCGCCGCGGACATACAATAGGGCATGAACGCCATCTTTGCCGCCATCTTTCTTGCCGCCGCCGTCATATTCTGTATCTGCGATCCCGCAGAGTTCCTGCCCGCCATGCTCACGGGCGGCGAGCGCGCCGCAACGCTCACGCTGACGCTGCTCGCCTCTTACTGCGTGTGGCTGGGATTTTTCAAGGTCATGGAGCAAAGCGGACTCTCCGCCATGCTCTCGCGGCGGCTGTATCCCCTCTCGCGGCGGCTGTTCCGCTCCGACGATCAAAGCGCGCTCTCCGATGCCTGTCAGAACATTGCGGCAAACCTCTTAGGGCTCCCCGGCGCACCCACCCCCCTGGGCGTGGCAGCGACAGGGAAATTTCTTGCAGCCAACAACAACTACGCGGCAGACATGCTCTTCGTGCTCAATGCGACAAGCCTGCAGCTGCTGCCGACGACGGTCATCGCCCTGCGCGCCGCGGCGGGCTCGGCAAACGCCGCCGACATCCTCCTGCCCACGCTGCTCGCGACTCTTCTCTCCACCCTCATCGGCGCGGGGCTGGTCGCTCTGACGGGGAGAAAATGCCGTACATAGCCCTCATCATTCCCCTGCTCTTTGCGGCGCTGTTTGCCTTCGCTCTCTTCAAAAAGGTGCGGCTGTACGACTGCTTCACCGAGGGCGTGAAGGGAGCGATCCCGCTCGCCGTGTCCCTGTTTCCCTACCTCGCCGTGGTGCTCATCCTCTCAGAGCTGTTTGAACAGAGCGGGCTTTCGCAGGCGCTCACAGCGCTCATCGCCCCCGCGCTGAACGCGCTGGGCATTCCGCCCGAGATCGCAAAGCTTGTGCTCATCAAGCCTTTTTCGGGAAGCGGCGCGACGGCAGTCCTCTCCGAGCTGTTTGCCGCCTACGGCGCGGACAGCTACATCGCACGGTGCGCCTGCGTGGCGTTCGGCTCGAGCGAGACAGTGTTCTACGTCTCCGCGGTCTACTTTGCGGGGCACAAAAAAAAGCTGCTGCGCCCCATCGTCATTGCGCTGGCCGCCAACTTCCTGAGCGTCGTTTTGGGGTGCTTTCTTTGCCGTTTCTTATGAAAACCGCCCCGCATTGTGAGAAATTATAATAAAATCCTATGGCCGATGATCGAATTTTTTGGCGATTGTAACATTTTATCAGAAAAAACATTTTAAAAAAATTGTCGAAAAAATAATTTACTTTTGCGCGGAGACTGAATATAATAATGGCGTAAACAGGAAGTGCGGAAGCGCTCCTGCAACAATCATCGCTCATCATTTTTCCCCCTTATCATATAGCAAACCCCTCGGGACGCAAGTTCCGGGGGGTTTGCTTTTGCCGCAAAACAGGACGGCGGCATCCCGCGAAGGATCTGCGGGGAAAATGCTCCAAGGAAACACCCGGCGGCGGGCGCTCTGCAAAGCGCCCGCCGCCGGGTGTACGTACACATACAAAACGCGCCCCTTCAGGGACGCGCGGCAGACAGCATTCCGGATCTCGGCTTTACGTCCGCCTTCTCCACAAAGACGAGAACGATGGAGTACAGCAGCCCGGGTCCGAGGTTGACGATGTGGTTGTCGACAATACTTGCAAGAAGAATGGCAAGGATGCAGATGCCCGAGACCGTCTTGGCGGTCGTCGGCCTGCGGAAGAAGAGGAGCACCGTTTCCGTACGATGAAGAATGTACGCCGCGAACGCGAGCAAACCGCCCATTGCCAGCATCTGCAAGAAGGTATTGTGCACAAATCCGGGGATGAAGTAATTTTCCAGCACGGGATGCCCGTTGTTGTACATGCCGCCCTGCGCATACTGGACGCCGGGGACGTCGTACCAGCCGACGCCGAAGAAGGGATGCTCCTTGAATACGCCCCACGCCTGTTCGTAGAGGTTAAAGCGCCCGGAGTCTCCGCCGCCCAGATTGATGAAAGAGACGACGAGCGCCCAAACCTCGTCCCAATAGCGCACCAGAATGACGCTCCCGGCCGCCAGCAGCACGGCATAGACCAAAAAATTCCAAAGCCGTTCCCTGCCGCGGGACTTAACCAGCGTCACAAGAACGCCGCAGAGATAGACGATCGCCCCGGCGAGCATGGAGCCGCGGCTCTGCGTCAGGACGACGCCCAGCAGATACACCGTAGAGAGCAGCGTGAACAGCCAGCCGTTCTTCTTTTTCACGGCAAAATAGGCGGGCGCGGGCACGCAGAACGCCATCATCGCGCCGATGCAGTTCCAGATCCCCCAGCCCGTATAGAGGCTGTCGCGGCTGCCTTCGCCGCTGAGCGTGGGCGCGCCGGGGTTGGCATACATTCCCAGCACCTGCGCAAACAGCCCGACGCCGAGAATGGTCACGAGCAGAGGGATATAGTCCTTGGGGACGTCCTCCCAGTCGACGGTATAATAAAAATAGAAATAGAAAAAGCTGATGGACGCGATCTCGACAAAGCCGAAGAACACCGTGCGCGTGTCGTAGTAGGTCGTGAACGCCCCGCCCAGAAGATAGGCAACGGCAAGGCAGGCATAGCCGAACGTCAATTTGGGAATGCCGCGCCGCTTGCCGCGCTCACACACCTTGGTAAAAAAGCGCACGGCAAGTATGACGACGGCGATCGCGATGCAAATCGCGAGCGCTTCCTGGGCGTACTGCTGCGCAAAGAGACCCGTAATGGGAAATTTTCCGGGGTTGTTCTTCGCCGCAAACAGCATGTAACCGCACGAGGCAATCGGCACGATGCCGAGGAGATCTTCGCACAACAGCACGCAGGCAATGCCGAGCACCAGATAGGCGGGGATGACGTACAGCTCGAGCGAAAACAGCTCCGAACACGCCATGAGAAACACGATGCCGGCAATATACCACCCCGATCGGAAAAAGGAACGAATCACGGGCAGAAACCGCCACGTCTGAAGTTGTGGGATCGCATTGACCAGCATAGCGTTATTATACTATCCCCCGAACGGAAAGACAAGCCCTTTCCTCGATTTTCAGCAAGAAATATATGCTTTTTTCGCACGGCGCGACATTTGCCGCACACATGACCCGTACATTTACAGATCGAGCGTCTCTTTGTAGAGCGCGCTCTTGGGGACGCCCCGATCTTTTGCGGCGCGCTTGAGCGCCTCTTTTTTGCCCATTCCCTCGCGCATATACGCAAGGACGTGTTCGCGGACAGGCAGCGCATTGAGCGGGTTTTCCTGCTCCTTGGCGCCCTCGACGACGAGGACGTACTCCCCGCGCTTCTCGCCCGCAAGCCCTTCGGAGAGCAGGAAGGATATGCTCTCCTCGTGCAGTTTGGTGATCTCCCGCACCGCACAGGCGCGGCGCTCGCCGAACGCCTCAAACATGAGCGCGATGTAGTCGTCCACGTCCTGCGGGGCGCAGTGAAAGAGCAGCGTCTCGCGCGCGGCGGCATACCGCTTTAAGGCGGCGCGGCGTTCGGACGTCTTATCCGGCAGAAAGCCGGCAAAGGTGAACCTGTCCGCAGGGAGCGCGGACAGAATGAGCGCGCACAGCGCGGCGTTCGCGCCCGGGATGACGGTGTAGTCCTCGCCCGCCGCCCGCAGGGCGGCGCAGACGGTATTGCCGGGGTCGGAGATGACGGGCATACCCGCGTCCGAGACGACGCACACCCGCTTGCCTTCCCGCGAGAGGGCAAGGATGCGCTCCGCCGCCTCCCGCTCGTTGAACTTATGGCAGGAGTAGAGCGGCTTTTTGATCTCGTATGCGTTGAGCAGCCTGACGGTATGGCGCGTGTCCTCGCAAAAGATGACGTCCGCCGCCCGCAGCTCCTCCAGGGCGCGCAGCGTGATGTCCTTTAAGTTGCCGATGGGCGTTGCGACAAAAGCGATCATGCCCCCTCCCCGTCCGCATCTGCGGGCGACTTTTCATTGATCAGCGCGGACAGAAGCTCTGTGCCGGGCTTTCCGCCCTTGACCGCCGCGACGAGCACGGCATAGGGTCTGGCGCCCGCCCTGCCGCACACAGGGCACACCTTTTTGGGCTCCAGCCGATGCTCGTGCAGGGTGTAGAGCAGCTCTGCAAGCCTGTCCGCGCGGTGTATAAGCGCGAACCTGCCGCCGAACTTCAAACACCGCGCCGCCGCCGCGCAGAGCTCTTCGAGCGAGAGCGAGAGTTCCTTGCGGCAGAGCGCTTTTTCCGCATCCGCCGCCGCAAAACCGCCGCGCTCATAGGGCGGATTGCACAAAATGAGCGAGAATGCCTCGGTGTATCTCGGGTCGATCTCCTGCAGGAGCACATTCTCCACGGTGAACTTCCCTTCCAGTCCGTTGAGCGCCACGGTGCGCGCGCTCATTTCGGCGAGGCGGGGCTGCATTTCAAAGAGCGTGACGTGCTCCACGCCCGTGTTTTCGGCGTAGAAGTGAAGCCCCACGACGCCGCTTCCCGCACAGAAATCGGCGACGCGTTCCCCCCTTTTTGCCCGCAGAAAGCGCGCCAAAAGAACCGCGTCCGAAGTGAAGCGGTACAGATCGGTATCCTGTAGGATGCGATAATTCCCGATGAGCAGGTCCTCGACGATCTCCATACGGCGTTACGAAAAAGAGCACGGTAGACCCGTGCTCTCTTCTTGGTTCCGAGCGTTACTCAGCCTTGATCGCACCGACGGGGCATCCGTCTTCGCAAGCGCCGCAGTCGATGCAGGTATCGGGATCCACGACGTACGTCGTATCGCCGGGAGCGATCGCGTTGACGGGGCAGGTATCTGCACATGCGCCGCAGGAAATGCACTCATCTGAAATCTTGTGAGCCATGATGAACCTCCAACAAAAAATCTTATCCGTATTATAGCACAAACCGCGCCGTTCGTAAAGCCTTTTCCCGGTTTTTCTGCACCGGTTTTTTCAGGAATTTTTGTCAGGGTTTCCGTTGCCGCCCTTGCCGCCCTTAAAGCGGTTACGGCGGGAGCGGAACTGCGCGCCCTGCTGCGGCTGTTTGCGCGCCTCCTCCTTTGTGCCCTGAGGCGCCTCCCTGCGTTCAGGCTGTCCGCCTTTGGCGACGCGGTTCTGCGCGGGTTTTTCCCGCTTTTCGCGCGGGCGGGGATTCTGTTCTTCGCCGCGCGCGCTGTGCAGGATCTTCACCTCGCCCTCCTCGGGCTGCGTGTCCGCGGCAGGCGCTTCCGTGCGCTCCCTGCGCACGTCGGGGCGGTCAGGTTCGGCACGCGAGACGTCCTCGGCGGCAAAGTCGCGGTAGATGAGCGCGCCGTCCTTTTCGATCTTGACGCGCACTTCCATCTTGAGCATATTGACGGAGACGACCTGTCCCTTGCCCTCCGGCGTTGCGACGGTCGCGCCCAGCTTGGGCACCTTTTTGCAGGCGGAGGCGTAGTACTCGTCCTCATAGGAAAGGCAGCACATCAGCCTGCCGCACAGGCCGCTGATCTTGCCCGGATTGAGGGAAAGCCCCTGATTTTTTGCCATTTTGATGGAGACCTTCTTAAAATCGGGCATGCAGCCGGCGCAGCAGACCTCTCTGCCGCAGGGCGCGATGCCGCCTAAAATGCGCGCTTCGTCGCGGATGCCGACCTGGCGAAGCTCGATGCGGATGTGGAACACCGAGGCGAGGTCGCGCACCAGATCGCGGAAGTCCACCCTGCCCTCCGCCGTGAACGAGAACACGACTTTGCTCCCGTCGAAGGCAAATTCGCAGTCGATGAGCTTCATCGGAAGCCCGTGCGCCGCGATCTTCTCCTTGCAGATACGCATCGCCTCGCCGCGGCGCGCTTCGCCCGCGGCGACGGCGGCCTCGTCCTTTTCCGTCGCGATGCGGATGACGTTCCTGAGCGGCTGGACGATCGCCTCGTCGGGCACCTCGCGCGAGGGATCGACGACGATGGCATATTCCAGCCCCTTGGACGTCTCCACGACAACGCCCTGTCCCCTTTCAAAGTTCAGGCCGCCCTTTCCGAAATAATAGGGCTTGCACCCCTTTTTGAATTTGACTACGACAACTTCTGCCATGATTCCCTCTCCTTTGCGATGCGCAAAGACAGCATGAGCGCCGCCTGTGCGGGGTTCGCATTGAACTGTATCTCGCGCTCCGCCGAAGCGGCAAAGCGCAGCGCGGCGACGGCGACGCCCGCAGGCATGCGCGCCGCGATCTCTCTGACGGAGGCGTCCTGCAGGACGGCGTATTGCCCCTGTCCCGTGGCGATCATCGCCGCGTCCCGCAGCACAAGGCGCAGGGCGGGCAAAAACGTCCCCTTGGGCGCTTCGCCGATCTCGCGGCAGACGCGCACCGGATCCGGCTCCGTCAGAAAGCGTACGGCGAGGCGGAACGCCTCTCCGCCCCCTTCGAGCAGGTCCTCCGCCGCGGACAGGATGCCGCCGCTCGCGGCCGCCGCCCCGCGGATCCCGGGCATCTGCCCGTGCATCCGCCCGAGCGCCGCGGCGATCGCCTCCTCCGAAAAGGGCGGCACGGCGAGCTTATCCGCGCGCGAGAGCACCGTCGGAAGCACCGCGTGTTCCGCCGTAGCGCCTGCCAAAAAGTACACGCCTTCGGGCGGCTCTTCCAAAATTTTTAATAATTTGTTCTGTACGAGGGGCGTGACCGTCTGGAATGCGTCCAGCACGAACAGCTTCCTGTCCCCCTCGACGGGGCTCAACGCGCTCTCGCCGATGAGGTCCGCCGCCCCGTCCGCCGTCAGCTTTGCGCCCTTGGCGGGATAGAAGAGGCAGTCGGCATAGCTCTCCGCCGCAATGAGCCTCTGCGTGCGCGAGCCGTCCGCCGCGCCGAAAAACGCCTCGGCGCAGAGGGTGAGAAAGTCGCGCAGATACCTGCCGTCCGGAAACAGGACGAGCGTAAAATGCGCCTGTTCCCCCCTGCGGGCATCGCGCGCGATCGCCCGGTATGCCGTTGTAGAGCGGAAAAGTTCGCGCATAAATTGCCTCGCTATGCCTCGTAGACGATGATCTTCCCCTCCGCAAGCCCGAACGCGGACACCGCGCCCGCGAGCCTGCGCGCCGCCTCCTCGCTCACCACATCGCCTACAAAGAGCAGGGGGACGCAGGGCGGAAACAGCCCGCAGGTCTGCGCACAGACGCGCCCGACTGCCTGCCGCGGCGCAAGGGCGACCGTCTTGCCGCCGCCCGCGGCGCGCTCAAGGCGCGCGTCCCGCACGGCCGCGCGCGGGAGTCTGCCTGCGAGCCGCACGAGCTTCTTCAAGTCGCGCAACTTCGTCGCGGGAGAGAGATAGAACATCAGATAGTTTCCGTCATCAAATTCGGGATATACGCCGCGCGCCTCCAGATAGCGCCGCGCATCGCCGCTTTTTTCGCCGAACGGAAGGACGATCTTGCTCCAATCGGGGTTTTCGAGCGCGCCCAGCGCCCGCTTTGCTTCCTCCGCCGCCCGTTCGATGCGCTCGTTGCGCGGATACTTGACGGCGTATTCGATGCTCGCCAGAATGGGATAGGACGGGGACGTGGTGCGGAAATAGGGAATGCTCTCCCGAAGCCGCGCCGCCCATTCCCCTTTTGCGGAGACGACGGCGCCCTGCGTCATGGCGGGCAGCGACTTATGCACGCCGTCCACCCACATCTGCGCGTAACCCGACGCATGCAACGCCGTGCCGTGCAGGTGCGAACCGTGCGCGCCGTCGATGACGAGCGGCTTGCCCTGCGCCTGCATGAGCGCGGCAATGTTTGCAAGCTCGGGGAAAAACCCGTAATAGTCGGGGGAGGTGAGCAGGAGCGCGTCCGCACCCTCCAGCGCCGCACGCACCGCCGCCAACGTCGGCTGCCGCGCGATCCCGCAGGAAAATTCCTGCGCGACGGGGACGAGTTCCAGCCCCGCAAGCTCGGCGCCGCGCAGCACGCTGACGTGCGAGGAGACGGGCACGGCGAGCCGCCCGACGCCCCCCGATCTGAGGGCGCGGAGCATGGCGTACACGCCGCTCGTGCTGCCGTCCGTCGTAAAAAAACTGACATCTGCGCCCAGAATGCGCGCCGCGTCCGCCTGCGCCGCGGCAATGACGCCCGTCGGCGAAGCCAAATTGTCCGAATAAGAGAGCTCGGTGATGTCCGCGCCCTTCTTTTTATGCCCCGGCGTATGAAAGGAGATATGCTTCCCCTGCGCGGCGAGCATGTCCGCGATACGCCCCTTCATTCGCTGTAATGCTCGATGAGATAGCTGAGGAAGGAGAGGCTCTCAAAGCGCAGGTCGCTCTGCGCCATCGTGCCGTTGAAGAGGAGCACGAGGTTGACGTTCTGCGTCGTATGCGTCTCGCCGTCGGTATAGTAGACGAGGTCGCGCAGCCCGTTGAGCCCGCCCACGTCGAACGCCGCGTTGACGACGGCGCCCCCGTCCAGCTCCAGCGTCGTGACGGAGATGTCTCCGCGCTCCAACGCCTGTTCCACGGCGAGGCAGTCCTCCCGCAGTTTGAGGATACGCGCCCGCTCCTCCTCTATGCCCTGTGCGCGGGACGCCTCGGTGCGGTAGCGCTTGTCGCTGCCGTTGCGCGCCGTAAAGCATGCCTCTGGCGTAAGGGTGCCGTCGAGCACGTCGCTCGTGCGCCAGTCGCCGCCGAAAAACTGTTCAAGATAGCGCGCGCAGGCGTCCATGTAGTAGACGGGATCGTAAGCGGCGCCGGCGGTCGCTCCGTCGCCCGTGACCAGCCCGCCCGAGACCATGGAATAGAGGTTGGACTGCGCCGCGATGACAGGGTCGCCCTCGTCGTCCAGCACGGTGTTGCCGTCCTCGTCCGTCTGATAGGTGGGGTTGTTGGTCACGAACAGCACGTTGCCCATGCCCGCGGAGCGGCGGACGGTGTAGGCAGTGCTGCCCGTCGAACCCGTAAAGTATTCGGCGTTGATGTTGAGGACATCGTAGGAAAATGCCCCGCGCGTCTCCAGATCGTCCGCAAGCGTTGAAAAATCCTCCCCCGCCGAGAGATCGGTGTAGGAATAGATATAAAACTCCTGCGCGCGCTGCGGCCGCGTCGCCGACATCGTGAAGAGCAGGATGAGCACAAAGACCGCCGCCACGATCGCGCAGAGGATCTTGATCCAGTCGTAGGATATGAGGTTGGAGAGCCGTTGTTTGGTGATGCGTGCGTCCAAAAGGACCTCCTTTTTGACAAAAAGGCACGGAAACGCTCCGTGCCCCGCCCTGTTATTTTTTGGGTTTCATCGTAGGGAACAGCAGCACGTCGCGGATGCTTGCGCTGTCCGTGAGCAGCATGACGAAGCGATCCACGCCCATGCCCAGTCCGCCCGTCGGAGGCATGCCGTGCTCGAGCGCGTCTAAAAAGTCCTCGTCCACCTG
This sequence comes from uncultured Clostridia bacterium, assembly GCA_944367185.1. Lineage (GTDB taxonomy): Bacteria > Bacillota > Clostridia > Christensenellales > Borkfalkiaceae > Gallimonas. The sequence goes on from CALVWM010000035.1 coordinate 16,911, forward strand.
CGCGTTCGCGCCCTGTGCGCGCTTCTTTGCCGCCTGCTCCTCCATGCGCGCGCGCTGGTCGATGGGGTCGTTGAGCTCGCTGAACGCGTTGCCCAT
>CALVWM010000036.1 GCA_944367185.1 uncultured Clostridia bacterium
TTTTACATTACCATACACCACAAGATTTGTTTGAACTAAATCTCTCTGAGTGTTGCACTTAGTTTGACAATTCATCTTACAGGTGAATTAAAACATCAGCGAACAGGTGAAAAAAGTTCATGCAGATCTGTGGCGAAATAGAGTTGCGAAAACGCTAAAAGAGGCGGCATTCCTATTTTAAAAGTTGCCGGACGATGTTGAGTTTCTCTGATTGCAAATCACACCTTTCCCTATTCCACCGTCACGCTCTTGGCAAGGTTTCGCGGCTTATCGGGATCGTTGCCGACCGCAAGCGAGACATGATATGCGAGCATCTGAAGCGGGATCACAGAGAGCATCGGCGAAAACGCGGACGGACACGCAGGAATCAGCACAGACGCCGTCACCTCCTTCTGCGTGCAAAGCGCGGGGAAGCAAGTGATGAGAAAGACGTTTGCACCTCTGGCATAGACCTCATGCACGGCGTTCATCGTCTTGTCTGCAAGTTGGGGATCGGTGATGATCGCGACCACGGGCGTTCTGCCGTCGACAAGCGCAAGCGTGCCGTGCTTTAATTCCCCCGCCGCATACCCCTCGCTCGGAAGATAAGTGATCTCCTTGAGTTTGAGACTGCCCTCCATCGCGGCGCACCGATCGACGCCGCGACCCAAAAAGAACACGCTCTTCGAGCCGAGAAAGTAAGGAGACCAGCCCGCGGCGCACTCACTCTTTTGAATCACTTCCCGCGCAAGATCGGGAAATTTTTCAAGCGGCGGAAGGCAGCTCCGCCTGTACTTTGCAAGGACGGCAAGCAGAGAATAGAGCGCCGCGAGCTGGGCGTGAAAGCTCTTTGTCGCGGCGACGGCAACCTCCCTGCCCGCGCCCGTAAAGATGGTAAAATCCGCGAGCCGCGACAGCGAGGAGTGCACAACATTGGTGATCGCAAGCACCTTGGAGCCGCGCTCCTGCGCAAGCCGCGCCGCTGCAAGCGTATCCGCCGTCTCGCCGCTCTGGCTCACGGCAACGGTCAGCGTACCGCGCGGGACAATGGGATCTGAATATCGGTATTCGCTGGCGATGTGCACACGCGTCGGCACGCGCAAGAGCCGCTCGGCGGCACAGGCAAAGCACAATCCGCTGTGATATGCCGTCCCGCAAGCGACAATATCGAAGTAATATGTCTGACATAATACTTCGCAAATTTCCTTATTTTGCAGAGTATCAGACAAAAACAGCGAGTTTTGGATAGCCTCGGGGACTTCTTCGATCTCCTTGCGCATGAAGTGAGCAAACCGTCCCTTTTCAGGTGCAAGCTCTTCTTCTTCCAAAAGAAACGCCTCACGCAATCTGAGCGCCAAATCTGCGCCAAAAATTTGCACTTTTTCCCGCGTTATTCGGGCAAATTCGCCGTCCTCTAATACATAGGCGCGCCGTCCCTTCGCCGCAAGCGCGGGAATATCGCTTGCGACAAACCCCTCCCCCTCCCCCTCGGCGACGATCAACGGACTTGCCCTGCGCGCACAGACGATCTCCTCCTTCCCTTCGGCAAGGACGGCGAGCGCAAAGGAGCCGTTAAGTTCCCCTGCCGCGCGATACACCGCCCGCAGCAAGTCGCCTTCCTCTTCAAAATAATGAGCAATGACATGCGCCGCGATCTCGCTGTCCGTTTCGGAAGAAAACACCTCTCCGCGCGCCTCGCATATTGCGCGCAGCTCTGCCGCGTTCTCGATGATGCCGTTGTGCACGACGGCGATCTTCCCGTAGCGATGCGGGTGGGCATTGCGCTCGCTCGGCGCGCCATGCGTTGCCCAGCGCGTGTGCCCGATCCCGATCGTTCCGGAAAGCTCCTCCGCCTTTGCAAGCGCGGCGACCCTGCCGCTGCGCTTTTCGATTGCCAGTTTCCCCCTGTCCAAAACGGCAATGCCCACCGAGTCATATCCCCGGTACTCCAGTTTTTTCAGCCCGTCGAGGAGAACGGGCGCAGCGCGCCGCCTGCCGATATATCCGACGATGCCGCACATCAGAGCGCCTCCTCGGCAGAGACGACGGCGCGCTCGATGATGCCGACGGCGTCGCTTGCCGCACTCTCGTCCTCGCATTCTGCCAGGATGCGCAGGACAGGCTCCGTTCCCGACGGGCGCACGATGACCCGCCCGCCCGAGAGCCGCTCCGCCCGTTCGACGGCGCGCCTGACGCCCTCCTGCTGCAATGTCCGTGCGGCATTTTTACAGGGGACATCGCTTCTCTTCTGCGGGTACGGCCTGTAGCCGCGCAGCAGGCAGGACAAGGGGCTCTTTCGCTCCAGCATGATCTCCGCGACCATGATCGCTGTGAGAATGCCATCGCCCGTGCCCGCATATTTGCGGAACACGATATGTCCCGAAGGCTCGCCGCCCAACATCGCGCCGCGCGACGCCATCTCCTCGGTGACGTACTTGTCGCCCACCTGCACGTGCGTCACGACGATGCCCGCACGCTCCAGGGCGCGGGCAAGCGCGAGGTTGGAGACGATGGTGGTGACGACGCCGCCGCCCAGTTCGCCGCGCTCCTTCATGTGCCTGGCACAGACGTAGAGAATGCCGTCGCCGTCCACGATGTTGCCCTTTTCGTCGACGCAGATGCAGCGGTCTGCGTCGCCGTCAAAGGCAAACCCGACGTCGAGGGAGTTCAGCCGCACGAGCTCCGCGAGCGCGGCGGGCTTGGTGGAGCCGCACCCCGCGTTGATATTGGTGCCGTCGGGCGTTGCACCGATGAGGTAGACCTGCGCGCCGAGGGCGTCGAACACCGTCTTGGCAAGCGCCCAGGCGCTGCCGTTGGCGCAGTCCAGCCCCACGCGCAGCCCCCGCAAAGACGTCTTTGGCAGAGACAGCAGGTAGGCAAGATAGCGGTTCCTGCCCGCAACATAGTCCACCGTCCGCCCGATGTCCGCGCCCGTCGCGAGCGGGAGCGTGCCGCCGTCGAGGTAATCCTCGACCTGTTGCAGGACGTCCTCGCCCAGCTTTTCGCCGTCGCCGCCGAACAGCTTGATGCCGTTGTCCGCAAACAGATTGTGGCTGGCGGAGATCATCACGCCGCAGTCCATATTCTCCGTGCGCACGACGTAGGCGACCGAGGGCGTCGTGGTGACGTGCAAGAGGTAGACGTCCGCGCCCGATGCCGTCGCGCCCGCAGCAAAGGCGTACTCAAAGGTATAGGAGGACAGGCGGGTGTCCTTGCCCACGACGATGCGCGCCCGCTTTCCCCGCGAATAGTACCGTCCCAAAAACCTGCCCACCCGAAAGGCGTGAATGGCAGTGAGAGACCCGTTTGCCCGACCGCGAAATCCGTCCGTCCCGAAATACTTCATAGCACCTCCCCGCGCCGCGGCGCATTGCCATCGTATGCGGGGCGGGGAAATTTGGTGCGCCGATCGGACAGAGCGGGAGCATCCCTCTCTGCGCCCGTTCTTGCCGTTCAGGTCAGATATTTTTCCGCGCCGCGGCGCTTGATGCTCTCGCGACTGCGTCCGATGCAGAAGTCCCCGTCCGCAAGATCACGCGTGAGCGTCGTCCCCGCCGCGAGAAAACAGCCCGCTCCCACCTTGACGGGCGCCACGAGATTGCAGTTGCTCCCCAGAAACGCGCCGTCGCCCACATAGCTTCTTGCCTTGCGCCTGCCGTCAAAGTTGACGAACACGACGCCGCACCCGACATTGACGCGCGCGCCCAGCTCCGCGTCTCCGACGTAGGCAAGGTGCGCGATCTTGGTGCCGTCGCCGATGCGCGCGTTCTTGCACTCGACAAAGCTGCCGATGCGCACGTCGTCGCCCACCTCGGTCGCAGGGCGCAGCGTCGCATACGGTCCGATCTTACAGCGTTTGCCCACCTTCGATGCCGTCAGCCGGCTGGACATGACCTGCGTCCCCGCGCCGATGACGCTGTCCTCGATGATACTATCGCCCGCGATGACGGCGTCCTCCCCGACGACGCTCCCGCCCGTCAGGCACGCGCCCCGCCGCACGATGACGCCGCGCCCGAGCCGCACGGTGGCGTCTACCCGCGCTCCCTCCTCGACGAGCGCGCCCTGCCCGGCGTGCAGCACGCCGCTCTCCCTGAGCGCCCGCGTCTGCATGGCGGGATAGTCGGCAAGGGAAAACAGCCCCTCAGAAAGGCAGTCCTCCTCATGAAAGGGCGTACCGCGTTCCAGAAAGCCGCCGCGAAAGCGCACGCTCGCGGTGTGTGCGGTAAGAAACGCCGTGACCTCCACCGCCGTGAGAAAGGGATAGGCGGGATACAGGACGAGCTTTTCACCCGCAGGCGGCGCGTCGACGACTTCCGCGCCGAGGTTTTCCCGCATTCTTACAAGGCAGGACTTGCCCGCGAGGTCGAGCTCGAAGCTCTTTTGCCCGCGGAAGGTAAAGAAGGAACGCTTGACAAGATAGATCTTCATACCTGCTATACAATGAAGCGCCGCGCCCGTTTAGAACGGGCGCGGCGCACTTTTTCCGCAATTTTTCTTATTTCGGCAGAGAAAATGCCCTGCAAAATTGGCAAGCTCTATTGGAGCAGCGCGCGGCGCACGGCGTCGCGATAGCCCGCGTACCCCCGCTCACACATTTCGCGGCGCGCGGGATCGGGCGAAAATACCTGTCCCGCCGCACGGAATGCAGGGAGCTGACCTTCCTCCGTCAGCCCAAGTGAAAGCGCGCACAGCATCGCCGCACCGAGCGCGGTGCTCTCCCGTTCGGCGGGACGGTCGACCGCAACGCCCAGAACGTCCGCCTGGAACTGCATCAGAAAGTCGTTTGCCGAAGCGCCGCCGTCGCAGCGCACGCCAGAAAGGGTGAGTCCGCTGTCGCGCTGCATGCAGTCGGTGAGGTCGCGCGCACCGTAGGCGATGCTCTCCAGCACCGCGCGCACGATATGCGCTTTGGTCGTTCCGCGCGTGACGCCCGTGAGCAAGGCCCGCGCTCCGGGCGCCCAATAGGGCGCGCCCAGCCCCGTGAACGCTGGGACAAAATAGACGCCGTCCGTCGAAGGAACGCTCGTCGCCAGAAGTTCGCTCTCCGCCGCCGTGGAGATCATGCCCAGCCCGTCGCGCAGCCATTGCACGCCGCTGCCCGCATGGAACATGCTGCCCTCGAGCGCATACACCGTCTTTCCGCCCACGGAATAGCCGATGGTCGAGAGCAACCCGCTCGCAGAGGAGACGCACCGTTCTCCCGTATTGAACAGCAGAAACAGCCCCGTGCCGTAGGTGATCTTGCCCGTTCCCGAGGCAAAACACGTCTGCCCGACGAGCGCCGCCTGCTGATCGCCCGCCAGCCCCGCAAGCGGGACGGTACGGCGCCCGAGCATCATTTCCCCCATGCGCGCGTCGCTCGCGCGCACCTCGGGCAGGATGTCCGCAGGGATCGAAAAGCGGTCGAGAAGCGCCGCATCCCAGGAAAGATCGCGGATATTGAAGAGCATCGTGCGGGAGGCGTTGGTCACGTCCGTGACAAAGGACTTGCCCTGCGTGAACTTCCAGATGAGGTAGCTATCCACCGTTCCCGCGCGCAGCCTGCCCGCCCGAAGCGCCGCTTGCGCCGCAGGGACATGATCGAGCGCCCAGCGGATCTTGCTCGCCGAAAAATAGGCGTCGGGCACAAGCCCCGTGCGCGTGTGGATGAGTTCCTTTGTGTCCTCGTCCAGCGCCTCGCACCATGCCGCCGTACGCCGACATTGCCAGCCGATCGCAGGACATACAGGGTCACCCGAAACGCCGTCCCACAGGACGACCGTCTCGCGCTGGTTGGTGACGCCGACGCCCGCGAGCTCGTCGCCCGCAAAGCGCGCGCAGGCATTGAGGACGTACGCCGCTTTGAAGTAGATCTCGTTGGCGTCCTGCTCCACCCAGCCGGGGTGCGGAAAGCTCTGTCCCACCTCCTGCTGCGCGCGAAAGACAAATTTCTTTTCGCTTAAGTCATAGACAAAGGCGCGCACGCTCGTCGTACCCGCGTCAAGCGCAATGAGATATTTCATGCTCCCTCCCTGTGATCATGCCCCCGTGACGGGAATAGGAACGGACGGCGCGCCCGTACGGGCGCGCCGCAAGCCGTTTTCTCAGAAAAATACCCCTCTTGCCTGCTCCTTGACCTCTGCCGACGTGCTGAAGGGAATGCGCGTCGTGTAGCCGCGCTTGGACGCGACGATCATCTTCGTCGGCCAGGCGTAAATATCCCTGTTCCAGGTGGCGACGGTATCGTTGTACACCTCGCGGGCGGCGGTGATCTCCTTTTGCAGATAGGCGTTCTGCTGCATCGCGTCGGCGATCTCCGCATGCGCCTTGAGATCGGGATAGTTCTCAAATGCGATGTTGATGCTCCTGCCGACAGAATCGATCTTCTGCGCGACGTCGTTGCGCGCGTTGTCGTCGGCATTTGCGCCCGAACGGTACGCGGCGATCTGCGTCATCGTCGTCTTGTCCAGATCGATCGCCTTATCGAGAAGACGGGCGCAGTTTTGCAGGATCACGACGCGCTGTTCCAGATAGTTGTCGATCTGGGACGCATCATGCTGGATCTTCTGCTGCAGCTGGGAAAGATAGTTCCCCGCCTTGATCTTCATGAACAGGAACACGATCCCCGGAATGATGCCCAGCACCCAGAGGAGCACCTCAAAAATCACCGAGCCGACCCCCGTCTTGATGGGGAGCTGCTTTTCGATGACCGCGGCATCTCTGCCCGCCTGGTTGACGGGATCCCTCAATTCATCCAATTCGTTTGCCATATATTTCCTCCTGAATTTTAATATTCTTGGTACTCATTCCTCTCATACGCAACATAAAGATCACATAAATCCGCCTCAGACAAGAATTCGTTCTGATACGCATTTTCCAAATCATAAAAGGTATCTTTGTAATATATGTATATAGGACGATATGTCTCCCACTCAAAAATATATTCCCCAACGCTTACTTCCGAAACAACTGCTGCTACATCCCATGGCCCAAAAACTTTTAACGCAACGGCTTCATTGTAATTCCCATATACCCTTAAAGTCAATTCGTCAGCATTCCCGCCATAGATTTCCGCGTAATCCTTTTTGATCTTATCATACAATGCTGCTTCCGGCGGCGCGCACCCCGTAACAAGTACTGCCGCCGTCAGCGACAGCGCCGCCATAGTGAATGCCAACAATTTCAAAGGCCGTTGCATTTCTTTTCCCCCTTTTTCTCTATTTCATCATGAATCACCGTAAATCACGATCCCCGTCTTATTTTTTGTTAGAGTTTTCTTTTGAAAATAACAAGGAGATCTTGATACTTGATCGTCTGACCCAATGCTGCTTCCGTAGTGCCCCTCCTATAACCCATGAGAACTTTATGCTGCCCCCGGTTATACGCTTCTATGTCTCTATGATGGCAGGCGCCAACAAATTTCTGCGCATTTTCTACGCCCGCGTCATGAAACACCTGAATTCGTTGCAAGAGGCCGCTTCACCGTGCTCATTCCTGCCGCCGTTCGCGCGAACGGCTTTTTTCCATGCGCTTGTTCGTTCACAAAACGTCTTATGTCTTTCTGCTTATTTTCCCTTGACTTTTATTTTCCGGTCTGAAATTTTAATTGTTGTTCTCATCGTCGGAGGCGTCCTCCGTGCGGCCGCCGCCTTCCGACGGCTGTCGGGGTTTGTTTTCCGCATCGGCCGCCATTTCTTCGGATACGGAGGTCTCGGGCGTTTCCAAAGCGTCGCCGACCTCTTCAGCTTCCGCGGCTGCGAGCTGCTCTTCCGCCTCCTCCGCCTTTCCGAGCGCCTCGGCGATCTTATCTGCCGTTTCGCTCCAGCCGTTTTTCTGTCGGATGCCGAACATCTGATTCAGCGTTCCGTCGCTTGCCGCATCGAACGTGCCGTGCAGAATGGGGATCGCGAGCAAGCCTTTGCCGAATGCCGAAGTGTCCGCATATTTGCCGACAAACGCCCTGAGCGGGCCATTTTCATTCTTCTCGAGGTATTCCTCCGTCGTGCCGCCTACTGCCTTGATCTCCATGACGGAAGTCTTTTGGAGCGGGATATACTCCGTCCACTCCACGGGGACGCTGTGAATGAGCCCGTCGCCGCCCGCAACGGAGATGTACGCAACGCGCGGAACGGCGTCAAAAGAGTAGGCGTTGACGCGCACCTTGTCGGCAAGCCCGTCTTTTTGCACGAACTGCGTCTTGAGGATGACGTCCGTCTTAGTATCCTTATGCGCAAAGTAGCGCGCAGGGAAACGGTTGGCGAGCGCCTCCGTCTCAAACGAGGTACAATTCCTGTAATAGACGTGCCGATAGATGAATTCCTTGGGCTTGGTCATCTGATAGAGCGGAATGGATTGCAGCGGCGCAAGGTCGAAGTAGAGCGAACGGAAATACTCGCAGTTCTGATCGACAAACTGTCTGCGGCAGACGGCGAGATCGTAGCTGTGGTACCGTTTGACGTCCGGCTCGATCTGCCAATGCTGCGCATGCTCGGAGCGGATACAGTTGAGCATCCGCTTTTTGACGAAGGAAAAATCATCGCCGTATGCCTCGTCCGAGCGGATCAGCGAAATGAGGTTTTTCTGCGCGAGCGGCGTGAACATGAGGCGGAACTGCACTTCGTTGTCCCTGTCCGTCGCCCCGAACAGCACGTCGAACTCCGCGTTGCCCATCTCGGTAAAGCTTCCGCCCTCCTCGATCGCGCGGCGCGCCTTCTTTTGCAGCCTTTTGCGTCCTTTTTTGACCTTGCGCTCCACCTGCGCCTCCGATAAGGTGTGCGTATAGGCGGGCTGGCGCGAAAAGGACAGATCGGGCGCTGCCTCGTTGCCGTAATACAGGCGGGTATTGTAGCCGTACGAAGGCGCAGGAGCGGAATAGGTCGCCGTCAGCGTCTGCGTATGGTGGACGGCACGCCGCCGCCCCTTGGAATCGTATGTATATGTCACCCAATGAATGACGAGAGAGCCCTGATAGGTGTGCGTGTACATGTGACAGTTGTAATCGCGCACATAGAGGTAGGGACTCTGATCCGCCGTACCCGAAAGCACGCATACGGTGGAGCTGCTCGTATCGTCGTTTTCGCCCAGTCCGTACTTGCGGGACATCAGCTCAAACTTGCGCATATCGAAGTGATCGTCGATGCGCACGTCGGGATAGGTCTTTTCGACGAGCGCACGCGTCATATCCTGCGTGAACAGTTTGAGAAGCGGCCGCATCTGCGCCCACGCCTCCTCCAAGATCGCGTTTGCCTTTGCCACGGCATCGTTGTACTTCTGTTCGCGGATGCGCAGGATGTTTTTGATCTTGGTGCACAGCAGGACGAGCAACACGACGGCAAGCGCGAGGCACAGGGCGCCGATCAAGATGAGCCACCACGCGCCCCCTTCTCCCGCACCGGACAGGATGAGGACGATCCCCGCGATCACCGCCGCGATCAGGAAAAAGATCGTGATCCCGCGCAGAAGCTTGCAGGAATCCAGTTTCTTTTTGGCGGATGCCACTTTGGCGCTCGCCGCGTTGTAGCGGGCGACCGTCCGCTTGTTTTCCTCTGCATCGATACCCGACTTTTTGACGAGCGCGTCAAAGCATTCCTCCGCGTTCTTGCGGAAGCTGTCCTTCAGCACCTCTTTGTAATAGGAAAGCGGCTCAAAATCGTCTAAAGCTTTCATGTTCCATCCCCTTTCGACAATCATTATAACGGGTATGCGGCAGTTTGTCAAGATGCAAAATTTTCCCTCGGACGAAAAAGACGGACCACCCGCAAGCAGCCCGCCTTGGATTAGCAGATTTTTTCACGCCATCGATAAAATGCTCTTATAGATGCGGGTGTCGTCCTCTAGGAAAGTATTGAAGAGCACTTTGATGGGGACGTCCTTGTTGCGCATCTTCCATTGCAGGACGGCGCCCGCGGCAAGTTCCGCCGCCTCGGCGCGCGGGAAGCTGAACACGCCCGTCGAAATACAGCAAAAGGCGATACTCTTCAGCCCCGCTTCCGCCGCCGTATCCAGGCAGGCGCGGTAGCACGCGCGCAGCAGCCCGCGGTCGCGCTCGGTGACCTCGCGGCGGATCATGGGTCCGACGGTATGCAGCACATAGCGGGAGGGAAGGTTATAGGCGCGCGTGATCTTGCAGTCGCCGCACTCCTCCTGCCTGCTCTGCGCCGCGATGAGCTTAGCGCAGTCGTCGCGCAGCTGCATACCCGCCGCAGAGTGGATGACGTTATCGATGCAGTTGTGCCCGGGCAGAAAGCACCCCAAAAGTCCGCGGTTGGCGGCGTTGACGATGCCGTCCACCGCAAGGCGTGTGATGTCCCCCTGCCACAGTCCGATGCCGTTCTCGCCGAAGGTGAGATCGCCCTCCTCCACGATACCGCGCTCGACACTCTCCGTCCAGAACAGCCTATCCTGCATGGCGAGGACGTCCGAGGGCACGGGGTGCGCGGGGCGCTCGTTCATTGCCGCGCGGATGAGGGCGCGCTTTTTTTCCGCCGTCGCGCTGAACGCGGCGATCATGCCCCGCTCGCGCAGAAGCCACTTTAAAAGCGCATCCGTCAGATCTTCGCGCTCCTTCTCCTCTACCGTCTGCGGACGGGGATAGGGCGTGAGGTTGACCGTCTTTTGCGACAGCTCAAAGGAAGTCATCAGAGGTTCCCCTTGTTGTAGTTGATGAGACACCCCGCGAGCAGGATCCTGCGCTCCTCCGCGGTGAGCGTACCCAGTTCGAGCGCGATGTCGTGCGTCTTACCGCCCGAGATGACCTTGGCGACGACGCGCTCCTCGCCCGTTGCGACCGCGTCCGCAATGTTCGGGATATAGAGATAGTCCCCCACTTTCAGGTCGATCTTCTTTGTCGTGAAGGGCAGCATGCCCCAGTTGATGAGGTTGGAGCGGTAGCGCTTGGTCGCGTACTCGATGCAGATATTGGCAACGCCGCCCAGAACGCGCTGGCAGGACGCCGCCTGCTCGCGCGCGGAGCCGTCGCCCGGCTTGTTGGAGACGACGACGCTGCCGTAGATCGTTCCCTCTTCGGGCACGAAGCCGCCCAGGTCTTTCAGCACCTCTTCGGGCAGCGCGCCCGTCTCGCGGCGCGCCTTCTCGTCCGCCATGACCGCCTTTGCGCGGGCGACATAGCCGGGATCCTTCCTGGAGAGCGCGAACTCCGCGAGCTTCATGGGGTTGGAGCGGTACGAGCTGGTCTCGCCCGAGGGGATGAGTTCGTCCGTCGTCGTGACGGGGTCCTTGAGGACGGAGACGACCTTCATGAAAAGGTTCTTGCCCAGCGCGATCTGCTCGGGCCAGTCTGCAATGTTGGGGCCGTACACGAGCTGTGCCGCGGGGTCGGGCTTTTGGGCGCCGTGATAGACGCGGTTTTCATAGATCTTGCCGTCAAAGCGGTACTTTCTGATGCGCTTATTGTAGTTATAATCGAGCGCGGACGTCAGAACGCCGCCGTTTGCCGCCGTCGCCGCGATCGATCTTGCGTCCATCAGCGCGACCGCCGCAAGCTGGCCCTGTGCGGGCTTGCTGCCCTCGCGGTTTTCAAAGTTACGCGTCGTGTGGCGGATGGAGAGCGCGTTGTTGGCGGGCACGTCCCCTGCGCCGAAGCAGGGGCCGCAGAACGCCGTCTTGACGATGACACCCGCATCGAAGAGCGTGCTCACATAGCCGCCCTCGGTGAGCGCCTTGTAGACGGGCTGAGAAGCGGGGTAGACGCTCAGGGCAAATGCGCCCGTGCCGACCGAACCGCCGCGCAGGATCTCCGCCGCCTCGGCGACGTTCTCATAGCCGCCGCCCGCGCAGCCTGCGATGACGCCCTGATCGACGTACACCTTGCCGCCTTTCACCTTATCGGTGAGTGTGAAGGAGTCGTCCCCCTTGATCTTCCTGCCCTGCTCCTCCACCTTTTTGAGGATCTCGACGGGGTTTGCGAGGAACTCGCGGATGGTGTAGGCGTTGGAGGGGTGGAAGGGAAGCGCGATCATCGGCTCGACGCGCGAGAGATCGATCGTGACGGCGCCGTCATAGTAGGCGGGCTGCGTCACTTTGAGCTGCTTGTAGTCCCCCTCTCTGCCGTGGATCGCATAATATTCATGCGTCTTTTCGTCCGTCTCCCAGATGCTGGAAAGACAAGTCGTCTCCGTCGTCATGACGTCGATGCCGATGCGGTAGTCGATGGAGAGGTTGGCAATGCCGGGACCGACGAACTCTAAGATCTTGTTCTTGACAAAGCCGCTCGCAAACGTCGCCTTGACGAGCGCGATCGCGACGTCCTGCGGGCCGACGCCTTTACGAAGTTTGCCCTTCAGGTACACCGCGATGACGGGCGGGCGCTTGACGTCGTACGTCTGCTTCAGGAGCTGCTTGACGAGCTCGGGCCCGCCCTCGCCCACCGCCATCGTGCCGAGCGCGCCGTAGCGGGTGTGAGAGTCCGAGCCGAGGATCATCGCGCCGCACTTTGCAGCGCACTCGCGCATGTACTGGTGAATGACCGCAAGATGCGCGGGGACGTAGTCGCCGCCGTACTTTTTGGCAGCCGAAAGCCCGAAGACGTGGTCGTCCTCGTTGATCGTGCCGCCCACCGCGCACAGGGAGTTGTGGCAGTTGGTGAGCGTGTAGGGAATGGGAAAGGAGGTCAGCCCGCTCGCCTTCGCCGTCTGAATGATGCCGACATAGGTGATGTCGTGCGAGGCGATCGCATCAAAGCGGATCTTCAGGTTTTCCTCGTCGCCTGCGTTATGCGCCTTGAGAATGGCATAGGAGAGCGTGTTTCTGACCGCCTCCTCCTTTTTATCCTGCGTGAAGAACGCCTGCGACTCCTTGACGATGCGCCCGTCCATGTAGTAGACGCCCTGTTTGATGAGTTTGACCATAACCTTCCTCCATCCTTTGAAAAACTGTGTGATAGCACTATTATAGTAAATTTCGGCATATTTTTCAAGCATTCGCGCCGCATCCGCAAAAAAAGTTTTTTCCGCCCCCATGCACGCGGCTTCATTTCGGTGAAAATTGCGCCGATGCCCTGTTCCGCCTTGCTTTTCACGCGCGTTTCTGCTATACTAAGTCTATGAAAAAATCGCGCAACATATCCCAAGTGGAACAGACGCCGGGCGTCATCGCCCCCGAACTGCCCGCAACGCCGGAGCCGCTCGTCCGCCCCGAGCCCGACCGTTCGCGCACGCCCCGCCCCGTCAAGCGCTACCGCTATCGTTTTTCGCCCGTCATCTTCGGCGCGCTCCTGTTGGGGCTTGCGCTCTGCCTGGGCGGATTTGGCCTGACGACCTGGTTCTTTGCCGACTTCCTCTCGGGCGGCAATCTTTCCAATGTCTTTGAATGGCTGCAATACGGCCTTTTGTACCTTGCAAGCGTCGGCATCGGGCTGTTCATCGTCGCCGTGCTGCTGCGCTCGGAGTATGTGCTGACCGACCGGACGCTCATCGTGCGCCTCGGCTTTCTCCGCAGCCGCACGCCGCTTGAAAATATCGTCTCCGTTCACCTGTTCCGCGGGGCAAACAAGCTCGTCGTGTACTTTGACAGCATCAGGACCAACTATCTGGTCATCGTCATCAAGGAGAGCCTCTACAACGACTTCATCCACGAACTGACCGCCCGCAACGAAAAGATCGGATTCTCCTTCTCGACCCCCGAAGAAGAGGAAGAGATCACCAAAAAGAAATAGTGCAAACATCGCGCAAACGCCGCCGCCCGAAGCGATCGGGCGGCGGCGTTCTGCTTTGCATATCGGGTTAAAAACGCCTTAAAATGCGTCCTTTTCCGTCTTGCTCCACATGCGCGCGACAAAGGCAAGCCGGATGCCCGTCGGAACGCATTTGGTCAGCGCGTAGAGCAGCTTGTTCCAGCCGCCGATGACGACCTTGCGGCGGTTGCGCGCAAGCGCTTTCAGCGACCGCTCCGCAACGGTGCGCGGCGGGAGCGCAGAGACCCTGCCGAACCAGCCGTGCGCGCGGATATTCTCCTTGATGTCCTCGCGCGTCGGGATGCCCCCGGGCAGCACGACGGTGACCTTTGCCCGTCCCTTCCACTCGGCGTGCAGGGCGGCAAAGAGCTGTTCCAGCCCCTTTTTGGTGGCGCTGTACAGCGCGAAATAGGGCATTGGCGTGCTCGCAGACATGCTCCCCACCGCCAGAAACTCCGTGCCGCCGCGCGCGAACACGCCGCGCGCGAGGTCGCACGCCGCTTCCAGATTGACGCGGGACTGCAAGACGACCTTGTCCGCCGTGTACTTTTCCAGCGCCTTCTGCGTATCCACGCCCGCAACATAGACGAGGCGGGAAAAGCGCATGTCCTTCTCGTCCGCATAGGCAAGGAGCGCGGCGCGGGAGACTTCGTCCGTCAGATCGCAGGCACAAATCTCCACCGTGAGCGCGGGAAAGTCGGCGAGCAGCCTGCTCTTGAGCGCCAAAAGCCGCGCCTCTGTTCGCCCCGTCAGAAAGAGCGCCTCGCCGCGCTCTGCGAGCAGCCGCACGAACGCGCCGCCCAGTCCCCCGCACGCGCCCGTGACGAGGGTAAACTCAGGCATGCGGGCCGCCCGTGACGAGGTTGATGAACGCGCGCAGCGAGAAGGGCATGTTGGCGTTCTTTGCAAGCGCCAGCCCTACCGAGCGCGACGGCATCGCGGGCGTGACGTTGAGCTCGAACAGCTCGCCGTCCCGCAGGCGCCTTTGGGCATACTCCCTTGGCAGGCAGCCGATGCCCATGCCGTCCGTCACGAGGCGCTTCATAAAGTCCCAGCTGCCCACTTCGACCGCGGGGCGCAGCGATACACCGAGGCTCTCGGCGTAGTGGTCGATCGCGGCGCGCGCGACCGTATTCTGCTCCAGCATGAGGAGCGGATACTTCTGCAGATCCCAGACGGTAAGCTCCTTACCCTTGAGTTCGGAGAACGCCTCGCCCGCGACGAACACATCGTTGAGGAGCGCAACGGACGCGCTCAGGCGGATGCCCTCGTCCTCCTCGATGGGCAGATTCAAAAAGCCGACGTCGCAGCGGTCGGTCTTGAGCAATTCGATGATCTTGGGCGAGACGTCCGAGATGAGGTCGATCTTGACCTGCGGGTACTGCTTGTTGTAGGCGACGATCTTGTCCGCGAGAATGTACTGGAAAATGGTCTCCGACGCACCGATGCGCAGCGTGCCCGTCGCGCTCTGTTTGAGTTCGGAGAGCTTGTCCTCCACGCCCGAGAGCAGCTGAAGCGCCCGCTCTACGTCCGCATAGATGAGTTCGCCACCCTGCTTGGACAGCTCCATGCCCTTGTGCATGCGGTTAAAGAGCGAGGTCCCGAGCTGGTTTTCCAGCTGTTTGACCGCCTGCGAGACGGCAGGCTGGGAGATATACAGCTCCTCCGCCGCCTTGGTGAGGCTCCCGCAGCGCGCCACCGTGTAAAAGACCCTGTACAGTTCCAGATTGACCATAGTGATTCCTCCGTCATGCGTTTACTTTCCGACGCAGAACTTTGCAAAAATTTCGTTGATGACGGCCTCGTTCGCCGTCTCGCCCGAGATGACCCCGAGCGCCTCCCAGGCGCGGCGGATGTCCTCGGCGTACAGTTCGGGGAGCAGTTCGATCGCCGCGAGCGCGTCTTCGACTGCCGCAAGCGCGTCCGAGAGCGCGCGGTAGTGGCGCTCGGAGAGGAGGTACGCCCCGTCGTTTTCGCGCCCGAAGCCCTTTTCATAGAGCAGCTCGCGGAGCTCGTCCAGCCCCTCGCCCGTCCGCGAGGAGAGAAGGACGTCGCACCCCTCCTGCCGCGCAAGATCGCTCTTTGCGCCCACCGTGATGACGGGCGTACCTTCGGGAAAGTCGGGCATATCGCCCCCCTTCAGCCAAACGATGACGTCCGCCGCCAGGATCGCCTGCCGCGCGCGGCGCACGCCCTCCTGCTCGATGACATCCGCGCTCTCGCGCAGCCCCGCGGTGTCGGTCAGCAGAAAGTTGACGCCGTGCAGGCCGATCGTCCCCTCGTTGAGATCGCGCGTTGTTCCGGGAATGTCCGAGACGATGGCGCGGTCGTACCCTAAAAGGGCATTGAGCAGCGAGCTTTTCCCCGCGTTGGGTTCGCCGACGAGCGCGACCCGCACGCCCGACTTGATCTTGCGCCCTGCGCCGTGCTGTGCCAAAAGCGCCATAAGCGAGGCTTTTACTTGTTCCAGCCGCGCCGCGATCGCGGGGCGCGATTCGCGCGTCAGATCCTCCTCGGGATAATCGAGGTCGGCGTCGATCTGCGCGAGGCATTCCGAAAGCTCGCCTTGCAACAGTTTTCCCTGTTTGGTGAGCGTCTCCTGATAGAGGGTAAATCCGGCGCGCACCTGTGCCTGACTGCCCGCCGCGATCATCTCCCCCAGGCCCTCCGCCGCCGAGAGCGAAAGCTTGCCGTTCAGGAACGCGCGCTTGGTAAATTCCCCGCGCTCCGCGAGCCGCGCGCCCAGTTCCAGCGCGCGCTTTAATACCCCGCGCGCGATCTCCGTGCCGCCGTGGCAGTGCAGTTCCACGACATCCTCCCCCGTGAAGGAGTGCGGCGCGCGGAAATAGACGCACATGCCGTAGTCGGAAAAGCTGCCCGCGTCGATCGTGCCCGGGTAAAGTATATTGGGGGTAAATTCCCCCTTGCGGGAAAACATTTTGCGAGCGAGTCCGAGCGCGCCCGCGCCGCTCATGCGGATGATGGCGACGCCGCCGACGCCGCTCGGCGTGGCGATCGCAGCGATGAGATCGTTCATTTGGGTTATAAGTTCAGATTATCTCCTTTGATCAAGCTTAACTTCTGTATAATCCACATTTATATTTATATTATAGCACCCTTTCTTTGACTTGTAAACGATTTGCGTTTGAATTTTTTAGAAAAAAGCGATTTCCGAAGTACGGAAATCGCTTTTTGATGATCTGGTGAATTATACTATTAAGTGCAACAGAAGAGGGAGAAAAAAAGGAGTTCATACAAATCTGTGGTAAAATAGAGTTG
>CALVWM010000037.1 GCA_944367185.1 uncultured Clostridia bacterium
ATCCACGATACCGTCCACGAGATGGCGAAGGACGAGGCGCGTCACGGCGCAGGCTTTGCGGGCCTTCTCAAGAGATACTTCAACAACTAATCGGGATTTATCCTAAAAAGAGCGTCCGGGCATCGCCCGGGCGCTCTTTGCGTCTTCGGGAACATGTGCAATGCGGCATTGACAGCGCAATTTTCCCATGCTATAATCAATATGACAAAGCGATCGGGCGGGGTAGCGATGAATCGAAAATATTATCAGTTCGGAAATCCTTTCAAGGTGCGCTTCGGGGAGCATCGATGTTTCCGATGCGGACAGAAGCTGACGCCCCTCATGGACAGAAGGATCGTAGATCCGCACAGCGAGGAGGCGAAATACTTGGATTTCTCCGTCGGGAGCGACGACGGCGGAGAGATGATCGGCGCGTGTGAGTTTTTCCACAAGGTATTTTTTTGCCCGCGGTGTGCCGAGCGCGCGGAATTTGTCACGCAGCTGAGTTTGGAAAAGTTGATGCGCACGCTGCGACGCATCGAAAAACGCCTGCATAAACGGGGGCAGGCGGTACATTTGCAGCTTCTCTTTACCGATCGGAAGGGCGGGGAAATGTCCTATTGCCCGCTCGGAGAGGCAAGCGGCGTCCATGTCGATTTTGCGTTTGGCGGCAAAAAGAGCAGGTGCGCCGTGCCCGTCATGCGCAAAAACTGTTGGGAGCGACCCTATTATGTGAAAGTTGACCGGCGGGCATTGCTGTCTGCCGTCTCGCTCGCGGCGGCGCTCGACGGTCGGTGACGGAGAGAAACGATGATGGCGGCGCGTCCTCAGGACGCGCCGCGCGGAATATCATGTGATCATAGAAAAACGGAGCGCTGCGGCGCTCCGTTTCTGTATGATCAGTTGTTCTTAGGTTTGCAGATGATGCGGTAGGGGATCCACAGCACGATGAGGGCCGCCGCCGCGAGCGTCGCGTACATTGCCGAGGAGAAGAACGTCGTTCCCGCGAACGCTGCGAAGATGTCCAGAACCGACGCCGGCAGCGAGCTTGCAAAAAGGGTGGGGAGATAGGTCAGCGCAAGATTGGGCAACAGCATCAAAAAGAGGAACAGGAACCACCCGAAGATAACCGGCGCCTTGATCTTGACATAGCAGTTGTCCATAAAGGTCTTGCAGATGATCTTCACGAGCAGATAGACCCAGCTCAGAAGGGAGATCGCAAACAGAACTCCCAGCCCGAGGAAGATAAACGGCAGAATGGCGTCGGAGAGCAGCGGTTGCGAACGAATCGTATCGAGCAGATAGCTCCTGACTTCCTCGCGAAGCTGTTCGTCCGAGGCAGACATCTCTTCCCCGCTCTCGGCAGCGGCGTAAAATGCGGCCGGCTCCGCCTCACTGTCTTCGGGATCCGTGACGGGTGAAGAAGGATCCGGCATGGGGGTTGCGTCGTCTTCCGGCGTGTTTTGTTCGTCGTTGGTCGTCCCGTCTGTTCCGCCTTCCTGCCGCAGCGACTGCAGCCCGTCAATGAGCATGGCGTTGATCGCCTCATTCACATCGATATTTCCGTTCTCGTCGGTGTAATCGCTTACGGAAGAGGCGACGGATTCCCTGATCTGCGTCTCGATCTCTTCCGTCAGTTCCAGGTCGGCAAACTGCTCGGGATCGTGATCTTTGAGCTGCGCAATGACGTCCGCGGCGATTTCGACCGCCTCGTCGCAGACTGCGTCTACCGTAGAGCCATTGGCAAAGACGTTCTCGACCAGTTTGTCCGCCTGTTCTTCGATGAACGCATCCGTGATACCCGCGTCCGAAAGGACGGCATCGATCTCTTCGTCCGTCTTGTCGTCTCCTGCGGAGACAAAATAATCCCTGATCTGGTTCTTGACCTGCGATTTGACCGTCTCCCGCGTGTCCTGCTGCGTGACCGCTTTGGCGATGGCATTGATGTCGCCCGAGAGCTGTCCGATCACGGCGTCGACGTTTTCATCCACCATCTTTTCGACCATGGGGCCGGCATTCCACTGCACGACCGCGAGCGCAAGGTCGAACGAGTCCAGAGACAGCTCGAGCGAGATCGTGACGTTTTCTTTTCCGAGGACTTCGTCCATGTCCAGGCCTTCGGCGCGTTCTCCCATCATCTCCTGCACCGTCTCATTCGGGATCTGTGTTTTCAGGTCAAGCCTCCAGATCGGAGCGAGAAAATACATGACGATCGCCGCTGCGCAGGCGAGCGCAAACAGGATGTTGAAGATGAGCGTGGGGACTCTGCGATTGTTTTCACTCATAATTTACCCTCACATGTTCCATGATATGATATTATTATACGCTTCATCGTGATTTTGTCAACTAAATGCCGCCGCATTGTGCTGCGCTGAGAAAGATGCGGTCAGCGCGGACGACCGCATGATGCAGAGCGGAAGTCCCGTGCCGATCGTCGGTCGGCTGAAACATGCAATGGGCGGCGGACAGGCACTTTTATGCGCCCTGCGGCATCGAAACGATGCCGCAGGGCGTATGTTCGTTCGGTACTTGCCAGATGGGAAAAAATCTGTTATAATATTTATACTAGGCAGACTTTCGCCCATCCTGACGTTGTCAGAGGCGAAGCATTCTTACGCAATCGGCGGGCAGATCATAAGATGGATGCACATAAATTCAACCGACAACTCAAAAAGATGTCGACCGACAAGCGCGCGCTCGAGAGCATCTACGAGGAGTATTATCTCCCGATGAAAGCGCACGTCCGGCGTCGGTTCGGTTCGCTCGTCAGCGCCGAGGATATTGCGCAGGACGTCTTTTTGAAGCTTCTCTCCTGCGGCGAGCAGCCTTACATCGAATATCCGGCTTCGTGGCTCTATACAATGGCGGACAACCGCGCCAAGGACGTCCTGCGGGCCTCGCATCACGAAGCGGAGCTGTCAGACCGGCTCGCCGCGCCCTTCGATCTGTACGAGACCATCGTCAATGCGCAGACGCGCCGCGCGCTTGAAACGCTGGAGGAGGACGTGCGCTATATCCTCTATCTGCACTATTGGGAGGGATACTCCCTCAGGGAGATCGCGGAGGAGACGGGTATCGGGTATGCCAACGTGCGCGCAAAGGTCAGCAGGGCATATCAGAAACTCAAAAAAATTTTGTAACAGTTTGCCTGTTTGCCGCGTCTATTTATATGGATGGGCCGGAAGGAATGTGGTCCGGAAGGGTATCGGAAGAGTAGTGGTATGGGAATTCGGAAAAAATTAAAAAAATCGGCGCATGCCGACATCAGCGCGACGCAGACCGAGAGCGACCGTGCGTTTTTGCGTCAGCTGGAGGGAAATATGCAGCTCTCCGCGGCGCGCAACAAACGGCGCCGCCTGCGTATTCTTGCCTCGGTCGGCTCGCTTGCCGTCGTTTGTCTGATCACGGTCGCGGCGGTCCTGCCGCAATGGCTCGGTTCAGGCAGCGACCGGGAAGAGTTGCTTGCGTCCCCGATGGACGACGGGGCGGACGCGCCTGCCTCGTCAGGGGAAGCGGGAGACGCCGTGACGGAGACTTGGCAGGAGGCGATCGGCTTCCCGCTCGTGCTGGACGGCTGGAGTTATGAGGTGGAAGAGCAAAAGATGGGGCCGGCGGACGGCTATTACGCCTTTTCCCTGATGCGTGCCACGCCGGATGGCCCCGTCACGATGCGTATGGACGTTCCGTTTGGCGGGTATTCATACGATTCGTTTGAGTTTGACGGTGCCGTGACCATAACGAGGGGCGACTTTACGCTCAGGTATGAGGAGACGCGCACGACTTCGGAGACGGGTGAGACGCTTTGGGCGCGCGGGATCGTGGAGCGCGGCGGCGAGCCGTGCATCTATGTGACAGACTTCGGCGGGCCCAACGTCCGCTTTGACGAGACGATGTTTGCCTTGCTCGGCGTTCCGGAAGAGGGCTGAACGTTGCAAAAATATTTGGGTGATGAAAAAGGGGGCTTTGCAGCCCTCTTTTTTGCGTCTTGACAAACGGCGCTCCCTGTTTTATAATATACAGGAAAAGAAGCGCAGGCAGGGCTTGTCCTGCCTCAAAGGAGAGGGGATGTACATCGCGTACTATGCCGTCATGGCGGTCATCTGGGTCGTCATCATTGCCCTGTGTGTACGCCGGCTTGCGGATATTGCGCATAATCCGGCGCGCTACGAGGGCGCCGACGCGGAGAAGGAAAATGCCGCGCCGAAGGGGCGCGGCGGGTTCCATGCCGCAGCGTTCCTCGTGTGTGCGTTTGTGGTCGGCGCGGCACTGGGCGGCGCCGGATACGGCATCTTGCTGCTGTTCATGCGCGGACGGACGCTGCTCTTTTTCGGCTCCTTCTATTGCGGGGTATTTGCCGTCTTTCTGGTGGCGCTCGTCCTGGTCGGGATCGTCCTTCCGCTGCATCTTTTTCCGCAAATCCCGCTGCAGACGCTCCGCCGCGAGCTGGGCGCGTCGTCGCGGCGCGACGGCTGGAAGCGCGGCATTCTGATGTTCCTCATCATTTTTGCGGTCGGTTTTCCCTTCTTCGCGCTGGGGAACGAGGCTTATGCCTGCTTCGATGAGAACGGTATCAGCCGCTCCGGTTTTTTTGAGATCGGCGAGACGCATACCGCATATGAGGACGTCGAAGGCGTACATATCTATATCAACCACAACAGTCGGGGCGAGGTGGACGTCTTTTGCTATGAGGTCACGTTTTCAGACGGCAAGCGCGTGAACGTCAACTATCCCAATACGGGACGCGGCTATTTTGACGGGAAGATCCTGCAGCTGCACCGCTATCTCGAAGAAAGGGCGACATGCGAAGCTGTCGTCGACGCGCTGAATGAGACCGATCTTGCCTATCTGGAGGGACTGCCCGCCGAGCGCCGGGAGATCGCCCGCGAGATATTTGCGGGGTTTGACGGCCATGGAAAATTATAAAATAAATTGCCGCGGAGACCGCGGAAGGAGAACAAGATATGCCTTTTATCGATTGCAGGACAACACAACAGCTGACGGAAGCGCAGAAGGAAGCCGTCAAGGCAAAACTGGGCAGGGCGATCGCCGTACTGCACAAGCCGGAGAGCTACCTCATGGTCGGCTTTGCCGATGAGACTCTGTACTTCGCGGGCAAGAAGCTGGAAAAGGGGGCCTATGTCTCGGTCAGCCTGTTCGGGGCGGCGTCCTCCAAGGACTACGAGCGCATGACGGGCGAGATCTGCGACATCCTCGCTTCCGAGGCGGGCATCCCCGCGGACAAGGTGTACGTCACCTATCATCCCGTTGCGGACTGGGGTTGGAACGGCGCAAATTTTTAAGGACGTATTCAAAAAACCGTACCAAAACAGCCCGCGGACCAAACGGGAAAGAGGCGCCGCCGCACGGATGTGCGGCGGCGCCTCCTGTAAAACGACGGCCTGTGGCGGCAATCATACCGGCTGTGGCGGCGTTCAGGCGCGTACTTTTTTCCGCGATCTGCGCATGCGGGGCTGTTTTTCTCTGATCTCGCCCGTCTCTTTCAGCCAGTCCACGGTGTCGGAGAGCGTCTTTCTGAAATCGCGCGGGGCATAGCCCAGCTCGCGCGTCGCCTTCTCGTGCGAATAGTTGCCGTTTTCCAGGATGACGCCCAGCGCATAGGGCGAAAAGAGCGGCTTCTGTCCCTTTCTCCTTGCGTGCGCAACGGCAAAAGGGGACGCCATCACGGCGAGGAAGTGCGGCACGGTGACGACCTTTTTGCCGTGGGTGATCGTGCGCAGCGCATCGAGCATTTCCTTTAAGGAATGATACCCGCCCGAGAGGATATAGCTCTCTCCCACTCTGCCGTGTTCGGCGGCGGCAAGGATGCCGTCCGCGACGTCGCGCACGTCGACGAAGTCATAACCGCCTTTCACGCAGGCGGGAAGTTTGCCGTTTGCGTAGTTCTTGACGAATTGAACAAGGTGGTTGCCCTTTCCGCTGTACGGCCCGATGATGCCGGAGGGCAGCACGACGACGGCGGGCAGCCCCTCTTTTGCAAGCGCGAGCACCTCCCGCGCTGCCTGTGCCTTGCTTTTGGCGTATCCGCCTTCCACACGCCCGGGATCATAATCGTCGATCTCCGTCTTGATCATATTTTGGGGGAGATCGGGCATGGAATGGACGGAGCAGACATATACGATCCTGCTCATGCCGTACTCCTTGGCGAGCGCCATCACGTTGCGCGTGCCGTCCACGTTGACCTTCTCGGCGAGCGGGGAGTGCTTGTCGGCGATCTCCACGACGCCCGCGCAATGCAGCAGCACCGCCTGCGTGCCTTCGGGCAGGGTGAAGAAGGGGCGCATCGTCTCGGGCTGCGTCACGTCGCCGAAGAATACTTCCGCGCCCAGCTGCCGCACGAGAGTGGTGTCCTCGCCCCGCATGCACAGCGCGCGCATCGCCTCGCCGCGCTCTCTAAGCCGCATGCACAGCGCGCTGCCGACGTGTCCCGCCGCGCCTGTAATGAGATATACTTTTTTCATTGTTTTGCACCTCCCTGTTGCAAACGGAAGAGATCGGTGGTATAATTATGGCGTAAGGCCGAGGGCCGCGCAACATCTCTTTTCGCATACACCGACCCATTCTTTTCATCTATAGTATACCACAAAAGGGACGGACGGTGTCCGTTCAATTTTGAAACGCATGTCCGTTACCGGACACATTATGTGAAACCGTTCCGAAGGAGACAATTCCATGAAGATTGAAGACGGGGATTTTCGCGTCAGGCTGACCAAGAAGATGCTGATCGAGGCATTTTTACAGCTGCGCAGGCAAAAACCGCTCCGAAAGATCACGGTGAGCGAGCTGTGCTCCCTTGCGGGCGTGGGCAGGGGCACCTTCTATGCGCATTTTACCGACATCTACGACCTCAACGAAAAGCTGGAGGATAAGTTCCTCGCCGATTTCTCCGCCGCCTTGCGCGGCGCGCTGGAGGAAAAAGCGGGGCTGCAGTCCACGCGGCGCATCTGCCGCACCGTCTTTGCCCTGCTGGAGGAGAACGAGCAGCTCTGTCAGCTCCTCCTTGCCGCGGACAACGCGGGCGGCGCGGCGCGCTTCGTCGAACTGGGCGGGCAGCTCTGCGCGGAGTACTATCGGACGGCGGTCGGGGACGTCCCGCCCAAGAAGCTCGCCGATTTTTACCTGTTTGTCTCTTCGGGGTGCATCTCATGCCTCAGGGCGCGGCTGCGCGCCGAGGAACGCCCGCCCGTCGAGCAGTTCGCCGACGAGATGAGTGAGTTCATCAACAAGGGCGTACGCGCGCTGCTGCCTTCCCGTCCGTCTGTCTGAAGGGGGATTGCGTTCGTCGGGGGTAGGCTTTGCGGCGTTCTGCCGGAAAAGGCGCTGCGTTTGACTTGCTTTTTTCGGAAAAATATGCTATACTGTCCGAGACCATCAAAGCGGAGCCACCCATTATGCAAAATTGTATTTCCATTACCAACGATTTATTCTATCTCGGCGGGAACGATCGGCGCATCGCCCTGTTTGAAAGCGCCTTCCCCGTGCCGCGCGGCGTCTCCTATAATTCCTACCTTTTAAAGGACGAAAAGACGGTGCTCTTTGACACCGTGGACGAGGCGATCGGCGATCTCTTTTTTGAAAATCTCTCCCATGCGTTAGGCGGCAGGGAGCTCGACTACGTCGTCGTCCATCACATGGAGCCCGATCATTCGGCGACGTTGCAGCGCGTGCTGGAGCGCTATCCCGCCGTTACCGTGGTCACGACGCAGAAGGCGGCGGCGATGATGAAGAACTACTTCGGCTTTTCGGGCAGCGTCAGGCTCGTCAAGGAGGGGGACACGCTCCCCGTCGGCGCGCACACGCTGCAATTTGTCCTTGCGCCCATGGTGCACTGGCCCGAGGTCATGATGACCTACGTCAAAGAGGGCGGGATTTTGTTCTCCGCCGACGCGTTCGGCACCTTCGGTGCGCTGCACGGGAGCATCTTTGCCGATGAATGCGATTTCGAGCACGACTATCTGGACGATGCGCGCAGGTATTACGTCAACATCGTCGGCAAGTACGGCGTGCAGGTGCAGAACGTCTTAAAGAAGGCGGCGGGACTGGAGATCTCCCTCGTCTGTCCGCTGCACGGTCCCGTCTGGCGCAAGGATTTTGCGTGGTACCTCGGAAAATACCTGACCTGGAGCAGCTATCAGCCCGAGGAAAAGGGCGTCGCCGTGTTCTATGCGTCGGTGTACGGCCACACGCAGAATGCCGCGGAGATCGTCGCCTCCGCCATCGCGCAGGAGGGCGTCAAGGTCAGAACGTACGACGTCTCCGTCACCCATATCAGCGAGCTCGTGAGCGAGGCGTTCCGCTTCTCGCACGCGGTGTTCGCTTCGACGACGTACAACAACGGCATCTTCATCAGCATGGAACAGCTGCTTGCCGACCTCAAAGAACACGCCTGGCAGAATCGCGCGTACGCGATCGTCGAGAACGGGTCGTGGGCGCCGCAGTCGGGCGCGCTCATGGAGGCGGAGCTCTCTGCAATGAAGAACATGCGCCGCATCGGCGAAAAGACGACGGTGCTCTCCGCCGTCAATGCAGACAGCCGCGAGGCGCTTCTCTCCCTCGGCAAACTTGTCGCCGGGGACGTAAAACAAAACTGACGCCGTCAAGGCGAAAAACGGAGGTTATTGTATGGCTAAGTATGTATGTACCGTCTGCGGTTACGAGTACGACGAAGTGGCGGGCGATCCCGATAACGGCATCGCACCCGGCACCAAGTGGGAGGACGTCCCCGATGACTTCACCTGCCCGCTCTGCGGCGTAGGCAAAGAAG
This sequence comes from uncultured Clostridia bacterium, assembly GCA_944367185.1. Classification (GTDB taxonomy): domain Bacteria; phylum Bacillota; class Clostridia; order Christensenellales; family Borkfalkiaceae; genus Gallimonas. The sequence continues at coordinate 8,762 of CALVWM010000037.1, forward strand.
ATTTCGAGAAGCAGGACTGAGCTCTGCGCAAGACCTCCGCTGATTTTGCGGAGGTCTTGCGTTTGTTTTGCGATCGTTGCGCAAAAAATCGTGCGCGGGTGATTGAATGCGCCCGCTTTGTGTGATAAATAGATACAATGGCAGGTCTGTCCTTCGGAGTGGGCCGCCACACACCCCCTATGGAGGTAACACTTATGGAAAAACGAGTCAAGATCCTGTCCGTCATTCCCATGCGGACACAGGTCGTGTTCCCTGATACGACGGTCGCGTTCGACGTAGGGCGCGGCGTCTCGCTTGCTGCCGTCGAGCATGCAAACGTCAACGATAAATACGTCTTTGTCACCCGTCAGGCGGATCCCGAGAAGGAGTTTCCCGAAGGGGAGGATCTCGCGCTCATCGGCACGGTGTGCGTCATCCGCCAGGCGACCAAGCTGCCCGGGGACAGGATGCGCGTGTTCGTCGCGGGCGAGTACCGCGCCGCGGCGCGCACATTCCGCATGGAGGACGGCTATATCTATGCCGTCACCGAGGAACTCTTCCCCATCCACGGCGATCCGACGCTCGAGGAAGCATACTTCCGCACGGCAAAGGAGCTGGTCAAGGACATCGTCACGGGCGAGACGCGTGGCGCCAAGGAGCTGGACAGCGCCCTGACGGGCGTCACCGATCCCGACGTCTACATCAATATCTGCACGCACTATCTGCGCCTGAAGGATACGATCAAGCAGGAGATCCTGGAGGAGACGACACTCGTAAGACGGCTCAGGTTGTTCGAGCAGTGCCTGAACACCGAGCTGGAGATCGGGCGTCTGGAGCGCAAGATCGCACAGGATGTCCGCCGCAATATCGATAAGTCTCAGAAGGAGTACTACCTGCGCGAACAGCTCAAGGCGATCCACGCAGAGCTCGGTGACGACGTCGAGGAGAATGCGCGCCTGCGCGAAAAGATCCTTGCAAAGCACCTGCCCAAGGCCGTGGAAGAAAAGGCGCTCGTCGAGCTTGCCCGTATGGATAAAATGCCGCCTTCCTCGCCCGAGTACACCGTGCTCCGCAACTATGCAGACTGGCTCATCGACCTTCCCTGGACGGAGGAGACCAAGGACACGGAAAAACTCTCCGACGTCGAAAAAGTACTCAACGCCGATCATTTCGGGCTGGAAAAGATCAAGGAGCGCGTCGTGGAGTACCTCGCCGTCCTCAAGCTGACAGGGGAATTGAAGGCGCCCATTTTGTGTCTTGTCGGCCCTCCCGGCGTGGGCAAGACGAGCGTCGCGCAGTCCATCGCGCGGGCGCTGGGCAGAAAGTTCGTGCGCATGAGTCTGGGCGGGCTCAAGGATGAAGCTGAGATCAGAGGACACCGCCGCACCTATATCGGCGCGATCCCCGGGCGCATCATCTACGAGATGAAGAATGCGGGCTCCATCAATCCAGTGTTCCTGCTCGACGAGGTGGACAAGATCTCCTCCGATTTAAGGGGTGATCCCTCGAGCGCCCTTCTGGAAGTGCTCGACCCCGAGCAGAATTCCACCTTCCGCGATCGCTATCTCGAAGTGGAATACGATCTCTCCAAGGTCATGTTCATCGCCACGGCGAACACGCTGGACACCATTCCCGGTCCTCTGCGCGACCGCATGGAGATCATCGAGCTCTCGGGCTACACGCCTGAGGAAAAGGAGGAGATCGCCAAGCGCTATCTCGTCCCCAAGAAGCGCAAAGAGAACGGGCTGACCGAGGAGAACATCCGCTTCACGGACGGCGCGCTCGCGGAGATCATCGACGGCTACACGATGGAGGCGGGCGTGCGAACGCTGGAGCGCACCATCGGCACGGTCTGCCGCAAGGCGGCGGTGCGCATTGCCAAGGGCGAGGAGAGCAAGATCACCGTCAACAAGCACAATTTAGAGAGCTTTCTGGGCGGCAAGCGCTTCTTCCGCGACGAGGAAATGCGCGAAAAGGACGAAGTCGGCGCGGCGACGGGGCTTGCCTGGACGGCGGTCGGCGGCATGCCGCTCACGATCGAGGTCTCCGCAATGCAGGGCAAGGGGGATATTCTCCTCACGGGCAAGCTGGGCGACGTCATGAAGGAGTCCGCCCGCGCCGCGATCAGCTATATCCGCGCTCATGCCGACAAGTACGGCATTTCGGACGAGGCGTTCGAGCACAGGGACATTCACATCCACGTCCCCGAGGGCGCGACGCCCAAGGACGGCCCCTCCGCCGGCATCACGATGGCGACGGCGATCCTGTCCGCGTTCACCGGTCAGCCCGTCCGCCGCGACGTCGCGATGACGGGCGAGATCACTCTGCGCGGCAAGGTGCTGCCCATCGGCGGGCTCAAGGAGAAGGCGATGGCGGCGAGCCGCATCGGCATCCGCGACGTCATCATTCCCGAGGACAACAAGAAGGACGTGGAGGAGATTCCCGAGAACGTCCGCAAGAATATCAACTTTATCTGCGTGAGCGACATCGATCAGGTGTTCCGCACCGCAGTCGCGGGGCTGAACTATGCAGGTTAAAAACGCGACCTTTCTCACGAGCGCCGCGCGGGCGGAGCAGTTCCTGCGCCCGCAGAAGCCGATGATCGCGGTGTGCGGCAAGTCCAACGCGGGCAAGAGCACGCTTATCAACATGCTTGCAGGGCGCAAACAGCTCGCCAAGACGAGCGCGTCCCCCGGGCGCACCCGCCTCGTCAACTACTTCGATTTCGGCGAATTCTGGCTCGCGGACCTGCCCGGCTACGGCTATGCCGCCGTCTCCAAGGCGGAGCAGGCGAAATGGGCAAAGACGCTGGATGCCTTTTTTGCAAGAAAGGAGGACGTCGCGCATGTCTTTCTTCTGTCCGATATTCGCCGCGACCCCTCGGCGGACGATCTGCAGATGGTCTCCTTCCTCGTCTACCATGCCCTGCCCTTCACGGTGCTTGCGACCAAGAGCGATAAGCTCTCGCGCATGAAGGTCAAAGAGCGCACGCGCGCCGTCGCGAACGTCTTCGGGCTGGGCGCGGACAACGTCATCGCCGTCTCGGGCGTCTCGGGCGACGGGAAGGACGCGCTGCTTGCAAAGATCGCGCAGGTCATCTCCGTCCGCGGGGAGACGCCGGAAGGCGCGGAAGAGGACGAAACGGATTAAAAGCAGGGGACGCGGCGGCGCGCTCTGCGCGCCGCCGCGTCAATTTGCTTGACACTCCGATCTGTCCTGCGTATAATATAGGCATCTTTGCAATACAGCTGCCCTCGGAAGGGGCAAGTTTCCGGAACGCGGCGCAGGCGCCGCAGAGGAGAACGTATGAAAAAACCGATGAAATTTTTGGCGCTCCTGCTCGCTTCGGCGCTGGCGGTCGCCGCGTTTGCGGCATGCAGCCCGCAGCCGGACGACGATACGGACGACCCGACCGATCAGGATGGGACGGGCGGCAACGGCGAGGCGTGGAGCGTCACGCTGAACAGCGACTATGAAGAGCTGTTTGTCGGCGGAGGCGTGCAGCTGACGGCTGCGGTCACGCCGCAGGGCGAGGCAGTCGCATGGACTTCCTCGGATGAAAGCGTCGCCACGGTGAGCGAAAACGGTTATGTGCAGGCGGTCGGCACCGGCAGCGCGACCGTCACGGCGTCTGCGGGCGAAGCGGAGGATACCTGTCTCGTGCTCGTCGCCAATCCCGTGGAGGCAACCAGTCTCGAACTCAGCCAGAGCAGTCTGACGATGCAGCTCGGCTGGCGCATGTCCCTTCGCGCCGATGTACAGCCTGCCAATGCCACAGTAACATGGAGCACCTCCGACCGCTCCGTCGTCACCGTCTCCGCCTCCGGGAGCCTGCTTGCGGTCGGCGCAGGCACCGCAACGGTCACGGCAACGTCCGGACAGCTTGCGGCGAGCTGTCTGGTATATGTCCGTCCCGGCGTCGGAAGCGAAGTCCCCGATTTTACCGTACAGGTGTATGACAATGCCACGGGCGAACTGACCGATCAGACCTATTCCCCTGCCGACAGTCTTGGCAAGGTGACGGTGATCAACTTCTGGGGCGTCTGGTGCGGTCCCTGCAAGTCAGAACTTCCCGCCTTTGACAGGATCGCAAGCGAGGATGAGGACGTCGTCGTGGTAGCTGTACACAGCGTGATGAGCATGGCGGGCGCGCCTTCGCACATTGCGGAAAACTATCCGGACAGTGCGATCGTCTTTGCGCAGGACACCCAGGCAGAGAATGCATCCAGCGACGATGCTTTCTATGCCCTTGGCGGCAACGGCTCCTATCCCCATACGGTCATTCTCAATGCGGAAGGGGAGATCACCTATATGCATACGGGCAGCATCACGTACGATACGCTTGCGGCGCTCGTCGCCGAGGCAAAGGGATAACGCGGTCAATTAGAAATCAGGAATACGGCGCATTGGTGCGCCGTATTTTTTCAAATTTTTACAAAAGCGCGCAAAAAGTAATTGCCAAAAATCTCCGGGTATGGTATAATACCAGCGCTTGTGCGTATGTGCGCACAAAATCCGCACCCGCAAGTGCGCCGCTCTCCGTGTCCGTAAATTTTTTGCATGCGGATCTGGGGCGGGGAAAACGCCGCGCGGGGAGGCAAACGGAGGAATTATGGCAGTTATCACCATGAAGCAGCTTCTCGAAGCGGGCGTCCACTTCGGACACCAGACGAGAAAGTGGAACCCCAAGATGAAGAAGTACATCTTCGCCGCACGTCACGATATCCACATCATCGACCTTGAAAAGACGGCGAAGCTCATCGAGCAGGCGTATGCGTTCGTCGTCGAACAGGTCAAGGCGGGCAAGTCCGTCCTGTTCGTCGGTACCAAGCGTCAGGCGCAGGATGCGATCAAGGAAGAGGCGGAGCGCTGCGGTCAGTTCTACGTCAACTCCCGTTGGCTGGGCGGCACGCTCACCAACTTCAAGACCATCCGCTCCCGCATCGACTATCTGGAAAAGCTGGAGAAGATGGAGGAGTCGGGCGAGTTTGATCTGCTTCCCAAGAAGGAAGTGCTTGGACTTAAGAAAGAGATGGAGAAGCTCCGCGAAAACCTGGGCGGCATCAAGAAGATGCGCACCATGCCCGGCGTTATGTTCATCGTCGATCCTCACAACGAGGATATCGCCGTTGCAGAAGCGCGTAAGCTGCACATCCCGATCGTCGCGATCACCGATACCAACTGCGATCCCGACCTCATCGACTATGTCATTCCCGGCAATGACGACGCGATCCGCGCGATCAAGCTCATCTCGTCCGTCATTGCAAACGCGGTCATCGAGGCAAACCAGGGCGAGACGCCCGTCCCCGAGCAGGCGGAGGAGCCCGTTCCCGCGGCAGAGGAAGCTGCTGAGTAACTTGACAAGGAGAATAGAAGTATGGCAGAATTTACCGCAAAGGACGTTATGAAGCTGCGCGAACAGACGGGCGCAGGTATGATGGATTGCAAGCGCGCCCTCGTGGACGCGGACGGCGATATGGAAAAGGCGGCAGACCTTCTTCGCGAGCGCGGCATCGCAAAGGCTGCCAAGCGCGCATCCAAGATCGCGGCAGAGGGCATCGTCTATGCGCTCGTTGAGGGCAAGACGGGCGTTTTGGTCGAGGTCAACTGCGAGTCCGACTTCGTCGCCAAGGGCGACAAGTTCAAGGAGCTTGTGGACGCGGTCGCAAAGCAGATCGCAGCGGTCAAGCCCGCGGATGTTGCGGCGCTCCTCGCAAGCGACATGGGCGGCAAGACGGTGGAGACCTACATTCAGGAGCAGGTTGCCGTCATCGGCGAGAAGATCTCCGTGCGCCGCTTCACCGTGTATCAGTCGGAAGGCTTTGTGGAGACCTATATCCACATGGGCGGCACGATGGGCGTCATGCTCGATTTCACGGGCGAACCCACCGAGAAGGCAAAGGCAGTCGCTCACGATGTTGCACTGCACGTCGCGTTCGCAAAGCCCCAGTACATGACCGAGGCAGAGGTCTCCGCTGAGACGCTCGAAAAGGAGAAGAACATCCTCATGCAGGAGGTCCTCAATGAGGGCAAGCCTGCAAATATTGCCGAGAAGATCGTCATGGGCAAGATCAAGAAGTTCTATGAGGAGAATTGCCTCATGGATCAGAAGTTCGTCAAGGACGACAAGATCACGATCGCGCAGCTGCTTGCTCAGGCGGGCGCAGGCGTCACCGTCAAGCAGTTCTGCTTCTATGTCCGCGGCGAGGGCCTCGAAAAGAAGAACGAGGATCTCTCCGAGGAAGTCGCAAAGCAGGTCGAGGCAATGAAGAAGTAACATTGTTCACAAAAAATCTCACGCAAAGGCGTGAGATTTTTTCGTGATCGGAGGGAGAGATGCCACAGGCACGTTGCTTCTGTCGGCATCTCTCCCTCTTTGCGCGAGTGGTGCTTACAAAGCAGCCTCGCGCCAATTCACCTACTCTTGGAAGCGCTCCCGCGCAAATCGCGTAGTGCGGCGCAAAAGCGTGGTTTTGTTTGCGCCGTTATTTGAGGCGCGACGTGCTTCGATTGCGGGGAACGTATGCGGAAATTTATTCCGCCGCGGGAAATTTGCTTGGCGTCAAGATGATTGTCGCGTGTCAGGCATGGTTTTTTCTTGACTTTTTTTGACGGGGGGGGGTACACTAAGAGCGGCCGCAGGACAGACGGCAATCAAAGGATGAAAAGAGGAGAGATGGAAGGTATGAGAAAAGCTGCCAGGACGACGGCGCTCGTCATATTGATCTTGGTGTTGGTCGGCGCGGTCGGAGGCGCCTGCTTTATCGGCTTTGCGTTTTGGTTTGACGGCTGGTACCCCGCCGTCGAAACGCGGTCTTCGATGGAGGATGTCGCCGCGTCGCTGCGCGAAGAGTGGCAGACGGAGCTTCCGCAGGATGGGGAACTTGTCTACTTCCGGCATGTCTACGACTTTCACGGACACGGGCATGAGTACGGCGTCATCCGATACGATGCGCAGCCGACGGCATGGCTGTCCGGTCTTTCCTATGGCAGCGATGACCGCCTGGAGCAGTTCACAAGCGCACAGATGCAGGTCATGGAAAACAGCATGGATGAAAGCATCCCGCAGGAATATGCGATCGACTGGGAAGACGGGTACTATTTCCGGATGACGCAGAGCGGGGATGAACGGTTTTTTCTGACGCTGGTCTATGACAACGAGCAGTCCCTGTGCTATGTGATGCGGTCCTTTTAGCGTCCGCATTTGCTGACAAAAATCAAGCGCGCCGCCGTGCGATTTCCACGGCGGCGCGCTTGATTTGTTGCTTTGGCGAAATTTTGCAGGTGGTAATTGAGAGGTTGACAATGCGCCTTGCCCATGATATACTCTGTGTATTCTCATTCAGGGAGCATGTCATGTATCATATCTATCTGCATACGCTGACGTTGTACGAGGTATTTGCATACTTTTTTATCTATTCCTTTCTCGGTTGGGTGTGCGAAGTTGCCTTTCACGCCATCAAGACGGGCAAATTTGTCAACCGCGGATTTCTGAACGGCCCTGTCTGCCCCATCTATGGCGCCGGCGTTGTCGTGATCCTGCTTATTCTCGGCGAATACGCCGAAGAAATGTGGGCTGTGTTCCTGGTCGGCATCGCCGTGCCCACTCTTTTGGAACTTGTCACAGGCTGGCTGTTGGAGACCTTTTTTCACGATAAATGGTGGGATTATTCGGAGCGCAGATTCAACTTCAAGGGGTACATCTGCCTGGAATTTTCCCTGCTCTGGGGGATCGCGGCAGTATGCGTCATCAGCATCCTGCATCCGCTCATCCGAAAGTTTGCCATGCTCTTTACAGAAATTGCCGGGACCGTGCTCGTCTGCATCGGCGCGGCGATCCTGCTTGCCGACGTCATTCTCACCGTCCTGCAGGTCTTAAAACTCAATCAGAAACTCGCCGAGATCGACAAACTTGCCAAGGCGATGCGCGCGGGATCGGAGCTGATCGGCAAAGAGGTCGCCGCCGTGACGCTCGCAGCTCGGAAGGGCGTAGAGCAGGTCAAAGACAGTGCCCAAAAGAAGACGTCGCAGGTCAGGGAAACGCTGGAGGAGAAAAAAGAGGCATGGGACGAAAAGACAGCGGCGCGCAGGGCGGA
>CALVWM010000038.1 GCA_944367185.1 uncultured Clostridia bacterium
TATCGAAACAATGAGGCATTTTCCGACACAACGGCAGAGGATATATGCATCGTCAAATATCTCGGTTGTTATAACGGATATTATGCAATTCGTTATCTTAACAACATTTTTGATTATACAACTGAAACGAAAGACCCGGATGACTATGTGCAGGAAGTAGGTGGGATTGAGTTTGTTTATGTAGAAGCAAGCTTATCTTTGGAAGTAAAATTGAGCAAAATGAATTTAAGGGAGGAACAATAGATGAAAAAATTCAAACTGCTGACCGGAATGTTGTTTGCGGCGTTCATATCGTCTATTTCGCTTGGGGTTGGAACGCTTCCCGCTCAGTCGGTCGGCATGTAACGGCGAAGTTTCATCCCGATAGTATATAGTAAGCGCGTGCAGAAAGCAAATACAAAAAAAAGACCTGCCGAAGCAGGTCTATTTTGTCGATTGATCAGTACATGCCGCCCATGTCGCCGCCTGCGGGAGCCGCAGGAGCAGGAGGGGTGGGGATGTCCGTGACGATGGACTCGGTCGTCAGCAGCGTGGAAGCGACAGATGCCGCGTTCTGCAGGACGGAACGGGTGACCTTGGTGGGGTCGATGATGCCGCTCTCTTCCATGTCGCAGTAGACGTTCTTGAGCGCGTTGAAGCCGTAGTTGGGATCGTTCTGCGAGAGGATCTTCTCGACGACGACGCTGCCGTCCACGCCCGCGTTTGCTGCGATCTGGCGGACAGGCGCCTCGCATGCCTTGAGGATGATCTGCGCACCCGTCTTTTCGTCGCCTTCCAGCGTATCGACGAGCTTTTTCAATGCAGGGATGCAGGAGAGGAGTGCGCTGCCGCCGCCGGGGACAAAGCCTTCCTCCACGGCTGCTCTGGTCGCTGCAAGCGCGTCGTCGATGCGGAGTTTCTTCTCCTTCATCTCGACTTCGGTCGCTGCGCCGACGTTAATGACGGCTACGCCGCCCGCAAGCTTAGCAAGACGCTCCTGGAGCTTTTCTCTGTCATAATCGGAGGTCGTGACTTCGATCTGTGCCTTAATGGAGGCAACACGCGCCTTGATGTTCTCCTTGTCGCCTGCGCCGTCAATAATGGTGGTGTTGTCCTTGTCGACCTTGACCTGGTTGGCTCTGCCGAGCATATCGAGCGTGACGTCCTTGAATTCGTAACCGAGGTCGGAGGTGATGACCGTACCGCCTGTCAGGACTGCGATATCTTCGAGCATTGCCTTTCTTCTGTCGCCGAAGCCGGGCGCCTTGACGGCAACGCAGTTGAACACGCCCTTGAGTTTGTTGACGATGAGCGCTGCAAGTGCATCGCCCTCGACGTCCTCGGCGATGATGAGCAGTCTTGCACCCTGCTGGGCCAGAGGCTCAACGATGGGCAGGATCTCCTGCAGGTTGGAGATCTTCTTATCCGTGATGAGGATGTAGGGGCTGTCAAGCACCGCTTCCATCTTGTCGGTATTGGTAACCATATAAGCGGAAGCATAGCCTCTGTCGAACTGCATGCCTTCAACGGTCGTCAGCTCGGTGGTCATGGACTTGCCTTCCTCGACCGTAATGACGCCGTCCTTGCCAACGATCTCCATCGCCTTTGCGATCAGCTCACCGACCGTCTCATCGCCTGCGGAGATGGCGGCGACCTGCGAAATCGCCTTCTTGCCGTCCACCGTCTTGGAGATGGAGCGCAGCTGCTCGACGGCTGCCGCGACTGCCTTGTCGATGCCCTTTCTCAGGATAATGGGGTTTGCGCCCGCCGCAAGGTTCTTGAGGCCCTCACGGATGATCGCTTGTGCCAGCAGGACTGCGGTCGTCGTGCCGTCGCCTGCGACGTCGTTGGTCTTGGTGGAGACTTCCTTTACGAGCTGCGCGCCCATATTTTCAAAGGGATCGGGGAGCTCGATCTCCTTTGCGATCGTCACACCGTCGTTGGTGATGAGGGGAGCACCGTACTTCTTGTCGAGCACGACATTCCTGCCCTTGGGACCCAAGGTGATCTTTACCGTATCGGCGAGGACATTGACGCCCGTCTCCAGCGCCTTTCTTGCGTCGTCACCGTATTTGATTTGCTTTGCCATATGAATATCTCCTTATTATAATTCACGAAATTTTTTGAACTGACAAAAAATTTCCGTGATTCTGAGAGACAACCCACGGGCGTGCCATTCGGCTGACCGTGTGTTTTCTCTCGGCGACGCCTTTTCGCAACATTGATATGCGTCGCCTCACTCTTTCCGCATGAGCGCAGGGGTGCGCAAATGTGGGGCCCGGGCGCAGGGAAACCCTGCTTGCGCGAGTGATTTATCACGAAATTTTTTGAAGAAGCGGCTCGTTACTCCACGATCGCGAGGATGTCGCTCTGCTTGATGATCGTGAACTCTTTTCCGTCCACTTTGAAGTCGGTGCCCGCATACTTGGAGCAAAGGACTTTGTCGCCGACCTTGACCTGCATGACGATCTCTTTTCCGTCCACCACACCGCCGGGGCCGACCGCGACGACAACGCAGGTCTGCGGCTTTTCCTGTGCGGAAGAGGGGAGAATAAATCCGCTCTTGGTCTTTTCTTCGACCGTAACGGCTTCCACGACAACCTTGTCGAACAAGGGTTTGATGTTCATGATAACCTCCGAAATATTGTTTTTTATTATCGCATATATTATAAACACAGGGTTGCGCCGTCAAACACTTTACAGGCAATTTTTTCCGTATTTTTTTATGAGGGAGATGCCTTTTACCCTCTCTGCATTGACAGATAGCCGAAAAATGTGTATAATATCGTTAGAAATACATGCGTGAGGTGAAAAATGGATAAGTGGGACAAGCGGTTCATGGAACTTACCGTACAGGTGGGGTCGTGGTCCAGCTGTTTTCGCCGCAAGGTGGGGGCGGTCATCGTGCGGGATAAACGCGTCATGACGACGGGCTACAACGGCGCGCCCGCCGGGATCGCGTCCTGTATCGAGCGCGGCGAGTGCCTTCGGGAAAAACTGCAAATTCCCTCCGGAACGCGCGCGGAGCTGTGCTACGGCGTCCATGCCGAACAGAACGCGATCATTCAGGCGGCGCGCTACGGCATCAATATCCATGGAGCGACGCTCTATTGCACCCACCAGCCCTGCGTCATCTGCGCAAAGATGATCATCAACGCGGGGATCGCGCGCGTTGTCTATAAAGAAGGGTATCCCGACGAATTTTCCATGCGCCTGTTTGAAGAGGCGGGAACGTCGATCGAAAAATATGAGGAGTGAAATATTATGGCAAATCCTATCGTGACCTTTGAAATGCAGGACGGCAAGGTGTTCAAGGCGGAACTGTACCCGGACGTGGCGCCCAATACCGTCAATAACTTTTTGTCGCTTGTGAAGAAGGGCTTTTATGACGGCATCATCTTTCACCGCGTCATCGCCGGCTTTATGATCCAGGGCGGCGACCCCAAGGGCGTCGGCACGGGCGGACCGGGCTATCACATCAAGGGGGAGTTTACCGCGAACGGCGTGAAGAACGACTTGAAGCACACGCGCGGCGTGCTCTCCATGGCGCGCGCCCAGCATCCCGACTCGGCGGGCTCGCAGTTCTTCATCATGCACGCGGACGCGCCCGATCTGGACGGACAGTATGCCGCATTCGGGAAAGTGACGGAAGGGCTGGAGGTCATCGACGCAATCGCCTCGGTGCGCACCGATTTCCGCGATAAGCCCCTTCAGGATCAGAGAATGAAGCGGGTGACGGCAGAGACCTTCGGCGTCGACTATCCCGCGCCCGAGACGCTCTGATTCCGGATGTATGAAATCGGACTCAGATTTTTTCTGTTGAATATGGCGCGCCGCTGTTTGAATTTTATCCGGTCACGCAAATTGAAGAATAAAATTTAGGAAAAGAAAATCGTATGATCGACAACACCATTTACCAAAACCCTTTGAACACGCGCTATGCAAGCCGCGAGATGCAGGAAAACTTCGGCGATCTGAAGCGCTTCCGTCTGTGGAGAAAACTGTGGATCGCGCTTGCAGAGTCCGAAATGGAACTGGGGCTTCCCATCACGCAGGCGCAGGTCGATGAGATGAAGGCACATGCCGACGATATCGACTTCGAGCGTGCGGAAGCCTACGAGCGCCAGGTCCGCCACGACGTCATGGCGCACGTCAAGACCTTCGGCGACGCCGCGCCGCTCGCAGCGCCCATCATCCACCTGGGCGCAACGAGCTGCTTTGTCGACTGCAATTCCGAAGTCATTATCATGAAGGACGGGCTGGATATTATCCTTCGCAAGCTCGTCAACGTCATGGACAAACTCAAGAAATTTGCCCTGAAATATAAAGATCTTCCCACGCTCGGCTTTACGCACTTACAGCCCGCGCAGCTGACGACGGTCGGCAAGCGCGCGACGCTCTGGCTGCAGGACCTCATGCTCGACTATGAAAACCTCATGAACCTCTATGCCCACATCCGTCTGCGCGGCGTCAAGGGGACGACGGGCACGCAGGCGAGTTTCATGGAGTTGTTCGGCGGCGACGAGGAGAAAGTCAAGGAGCTGGAAAAGCGCGTCTGTAACAAACTCGGTTACGAGAAGGTGTACGGCGTGACCGGGCAGACCTACCCCAGGAAATTCGACTATAACGTGCTGTGCGTGCTCTCGCAGATCGCGCAGTCTGCATATAAATTCTCCAACGATATCCGCATCCTTCAGAACATGAAGGAGATAGAGGAACCGTTCGAAAAGAGCCAGATCGGCTCGTCGGCGATGGCGTATAAACGCAATCCGATGCGTTGTGAGCGCATGGGGTCCCTTGCGCGTTATATGCTCTCCCTGCCCATGAATACGGCTGTCACTGCGTCCACACAGTGGTTTGAGCGCTCGCTGGACGACTCGGCAAACCGCCGCATCGTCAACGCGCAGGCGTTCCTCACGGTGGACGCCATCCTCAACATCTACATGAACGTCGCTGAAAATCTCGTCGTCTACGAAAAGGTCATCGCAAAGCACATTGCGGCGGAGCTTCCCTTCATGGCGACGGAGAACATCATGATGGAGTGCGTCAAGGCGGGCGGAAACCGTCAGGAACTGCACGAAAAGATCAGGGTTCTGTCCATGCAGGCGGGCGCGAACGTCAAGGCGGAGGGCAAGGAAAACAACCTTCTGGAGCTCATCAAGGCGGACGACGATTTCAAAGCCATCCACGATCGCCTGGACGAGATCCTCGATGCGAAGAAGTTCATCGGGCGCGCGCCTTCTCAGACAGTTGAATTTATTAAAACAGAGATCGATCCTATCCTCGAAAAGCATAAGTCGTTGCTCGGCGAAAGCGGTCAAGTGAATGTATGAAGCAGAAAAAGTCAATAATTGTCTGAAAGATAACAATGTATTGCTTGCATTCCCGCGAAAAAGCGGCTAAGATGGACTATAGAAAGATTGGGAGGCAGAAATGAAAGTACTTGTAACGGGCGGCGCGGGTTTTATCGGCTCGCATACCGTATTGGAGCTGCTGGAAGCGGGGTATGAGGCGGTCGTCGTCGATAACCTCTGCAATTCGAGCGAGGAGAGCATGCGCCGCGTGTGCGAACTGACGGGCAAGGACATCGCGCTCTACACCTTTGACGTGCGTGACAGAGTAAAGCTGGAAGAGGTCTTTGCGGCGCACAAGATCGACTGGGTCATCCATTTTGCAGGGCTCAAGGCGGTGGGGGAGAGCGTGAAAAAACCCATGCTCTACTATGACAACAACCTTTTGTCCACGCTTGTCCTTCTGGAGACCATGCAGAAGTTTGACGTCAAGAACTTCGTCTTTTCCTCGTCGGCAACGGTGTACGGCGAGCCGGAGCGGCTTCCCCTGGACGAGGAATGTCGCCTCTCCACGACCAATCCCTATGGCACGACCAAACTCATGCAGGAGCGCATCTTAAAGGATTTGTACCATGCGGACAACACATGGAACATTGCGCTGCTGCGCTACTTCAACCCCGTCGGCGCGCATCCATCGGGCCGTATCGGCGAGGATCCCAAGGGTATTCCCAACAACCTGATGCCCTATGTGGCGCAGGTTGCAAGCGGGAAACTCAAGCGCATCGGCGTGTTCGGCAACGACTATCCCACGCCGGACGGAACGGGCGTGCGGGACTATATCCATGTCGTCGATCTGGCGCGCGGCCACGTCGCCGCGATCAGGGCGCTCAAAGAGCCGGGCGTGCATATCTACAATTTGGGCACGGGCAAGGGCTACAGCGTACTCGATATGATCCACGCCTTTGAGAAGGCGTGTGGAAAGACGCTGCCCTATGAGATCATGCCGCGCCGCGCGGGCGACGTTCCCGCCTGCTACGCCTCGAGCGCCAAGGCGGAAAAGGAGCTCGGCTGGAAGGCGCAGTACGATCTGGAGGACATGTGCCGCGACCAGTGGAACTGGCAGAAAAACAATCCCAACGGTTACGAAGCGTAAATCAATCATAAATAAGGAACAATATTTCAAACATGCAGTCACAGCGCCCGCGGCATTTGCCGCGGGCGCTGTGGCGTAAAAGAGGACTTCATGCGATAAACCTGTGAAGAGTGAAAAATCGGGATTCCCATTTGGAAGTTCCCCAATGAAAAAGGCGCCCGCAGGCGTCTTTTCCACGTCTTTTCCATTTATGCGTCAAACTGATAGGGCGTCGTCTGATAGACGAAGTTGAGCCAGTTGTTGTAAAAGAGGTTTGCCGTCGAGGACCAGTTCATGTTGATTTTGCTGCATTCTTTATCCGCAAAATAACAGAAGGGCTTTTCAATGGGCAGACCTTTTGCAAGGTCGCGTTCGTACTCCTTTTTGAGCGTGTCCCTGTCGTATTCCATGTGGCCCAGCACGAAGATCTGACTGTGATCCAACGAGCTGGAGATCGCAACGCCCGCGCGGTGAGACGTCGCCAAAATCTTGAGACGCGCATCCTTCCTGACGTCCGATTCGCGCACGGTGGAGTGGCGGGAATGACAGACATGAAACTCATCAGAAATGCCGCGCATCAGCGGGTCGGTGGAGTCGGCGTTGCACTTCCTGTGTGCGAACACGCCGAACAGCTTTCTTGGCAGCGGATACTTGGGGATGTCATAGAAGTAATACAGCGCCGCCATCGCGCCCCAGCAGATGAAGATGGTGGACGTCACATTGGTCTTGGTCCAATCGAATAACTTTGTCAGTTCGTTCCAGTACGCGACGTCCTGAAAGTCCATGTCCTCGACAGGCGCGCCAGTCACGATCATGCCGTCAAAGTGCTTGTTTTTGACGCTCTCAAAGGACTGATAGAACCGATCGAGGTATTCCGCCTCCGTATTCTTGGAACGGTAGCTGCTCGTGTGGATGAGCGTCACGTTGACCTGAAGCGGCGAATTGGACAAAAGACGCATGAACTGCGTCTCCGTCTCAATTTTTGTGGGCATAAGGTTGAGGATCGCGATCTCGATGGGGCGAATATCCTGCGAAGTTGCGCGCTCGCGGTCCATGACGACGATGCGCTCTCCGCTCAGAATGGAATATGCCGGGATATTGCGGTCAATGACGATGGGCATGTAGGGTTACCTTCTTTTGTGATCAGACAGTCTCAAGCGCCTGCGCGAGATCGGCAATGAGATCGTCAACATTTTCAATGCCGACGGAGAGGCGGACCAGGTTGGGCGCAATACCCGCTGCGACAAGCTGCTCCTCGGTGAGCTGACGGTGGGTGGTGGAGGCGGGGTGCAGCACGCAGCTTCTCACGTCCGCGACGTGCGTCTCCTGCGTGGCGATCTTCAGGTGCTCCATGAAGCGCGCGCATGCTGCGACGTCGCCCCTGATGCCGAAGCTCATCATGCCGCCCGTGCCGTTGGGAAGGTACTTCTTGGCGCGCTCGTGGTACTTGTCGGTCGGAAGCGAGGAATAGCGTACCCATTCGATCTTGGGGTGCTTGGAGAGATATTCCGCGATCTTTTCCGCGTTGCGGCAATGCCGCTCCATTCTCAGGGCGAGCGTGTCGCTGCCGAGATAGGTGAGGAATGCGTTCTGCGGGCTCATGATCGCGCCCGTGTCGCGCATCATCTGCGCGCGGCACTTGGTCCCGAATGCGACGGGAAGGTTAGCGTAGACCAGCCCATGGTAACTCTCGTCGGGCGTGTTGAAGGCGGGATAGCGGGGATTGTCCTTATAGCAGAATTTTCCGCCGTCCACGATCATGCCGCCCAGCGCCGCCGCATGCCCGTCCATGTATTTGCTCGTCGAATGAATGACGATGTCCGCGCCCAGCTCTAAGGGGCGGCACAGAACGGGGGTCGCGAGGGTGTTATCCACAATGAAGAGAACGCCCGCCTTCTTGCAGATCGATGCCATCTTGTCAAAGTCCAGCACGACGATCGCGGGGTTTGCGATCGTCTCCGCATAGACAAACCTGGTCTTGTCGTCGATGAGCTTTTCGATCTCCTCGGCAGGGGCGTCCGCGTCAAAGAAGCGCGCCTCGATGCCGAACTTGGGCAGCGTCGTGGAGAACAGGTTGAACGTTCCGCCGTAGACCTCGCAGGAAGTGACGATGTTGTCGCCCGCTTCGCACAGCGTCATGGCAGTCAGCAGGATCGCGGACATGCCGGAGGCGCAGCCGATGCCGTACGCGCCGCCCTCAAGCGCCGCAACGCGCTTTTCCAGCACTTCGACGGTAGGGTTTGCAAGGCGGGTATAGAAGAAGCCGTCCCGCTTCAAGTCAAACAGGTCCGCCATCGCCTGCGCGTCGCCATAGAAGTAGGTCGTGCTCTGGGTGATGGGGGGAATGCGGCTTTCGCCCGTCTTGGGAGAGTAGCCCGCCTGAACGCAGAGAGTTTCCAAGTGCAGTTTATCCATATTTCGTAACCTCACGATTGCATTTCTTTCAAAGCCCTGTCGAGGGCGCGTTTGCGGTCGCGCTCGGCGATCGCCTGCTTCTTGTCATAGGTGTGCTTGCCCCTGCAAAGCGCGACTTCCACCTTGATGAGCGCGTCTTTGAAGTAAATTTTAATGGGGACGAGCGTATAGCCGCGCTCGTTGACCTTGCCGACGATCTTGTGGATCTCAATTTTGTGGAGCAGGAGTTTTCTCTCCCGCCGCGCGTCGCGCGTGGAAAAAGCGCCGCTCTTGTCATAGACAGCGATGTGCATGTTCTTGAGGTAGACTTCGCCTCCGCGGATCTCGCAGAAGCTCTCGCCGAGCGACGCCCTGCCTTCCCGCAGGGACTTGACTTCATTCCCCTCAAGGACGATACCGGCCTCGTATTTTTCCTCGATGAAGTACTCAAAAGAGGCGGATTTGTTGTAGGCGATGACTTTCACAGACATAGTATATCACGTATGCGGCGAAAATCAAAATGTTTCGCCCTGTTTTCCGAGAAATTGGAACTGGACGCGGCGGCTGCCCCAGTCCACGCCGACGGCGCGCACCCGGATCTCCTCGCCCAGGTGGAAAGAACCCTTTGTTCCGCGCAGCTGAAAACGCTCCTCGATAAATTCATAGCTGTCGTCGGGCAGCGTCTCCAGGGGGATGAATCCCTCGACGGTGTTGGCAAGCTCCGCAAATAACCCGAAGGAGGTCACACCCGAGATGGCCGCGTCATACTCCTCGCCGATCTTATCCTGCATGTAGGCAACAATATAGAGGGCGTCTACGTCGCGCTCCGCTTCGGTCGCGTTCTTCTCACATGCAGAGGACTTGACGGACGCCTCCGTAACAAATTTTTTGTACTTGGCTCGCGCCTTTTCGGGATTTACAAGACTCTCCTTGATGATGCGGTGGATACAAAGGTCCGGATATCGGCGGATTGGGGAGGTAAAGTGGCAGTAGCATTCGGACGCAAGCCCGAAGTGCCCCACGTTCTCGGGCGAGTACTGCGCCTTCATCATCGAGCGCAGCATGACGCGGTTAACGAGAGAATAGAGGGGAGAATCCTCCAGCGAGCGCAGCAAGTTCTGGTAGTCAGCCGGGCTGACACGCGATGGATCGAACTTTGCCTGCACGCCTGCCTCGCGCAAAAAGGTGCGAAAGTCGTTCGCCTTTTCCTCGCTCGGGCGCTCGTGGATGCGGTAGACGAAGGGCATGCCTTTTTCCGTCATGATGGTCGCGACGCTCTCGTTGGCGAGTACCATGAACTGCTCGATCATCTCATGGGAAATGGTGCGTTCATAGTCGGGAATGGTGATGACGCCGTTCTCAAAGAGGATCTTCGCCTCCTTGACGTCCAGCGCCACGCCGCCCTTGCTTTCGCGCGCGTTCTTCAGGATATTGGTCAGTTCCACCGCCGTATGCACGAAGTCCATAAGGTCGGGGTATTGGGCGCATGCCGCCTCGTCGCCGTTTGCAATGGCGGTCACTGCTTTATAGGTCATGCGGTGCCTTGAGCAGATGACGCTTGGCATGACGCTGCGCTCGATGACCTTGCCGCTCTTGTCCACCGTCATGAAGCAGGAGAGGGTGAGGCGCGGCACGCCCTCGTTGAGCGAGCAGATATTGTTGGAGAGCGCCGTGGGAAGCATGGGAATGACGCGGTCGGGAAAATACACGCTCGTCCCGCGCAGCAGCGCTTCGTTATCAAGGACGGAGTGCCACTTGACGTAGTTGGTGACGTCGGCGATATGCACGCCGAGGTAGTATTTTCCGTCCTTTTTCGAAATGGAGATCGCGTCGTCGATGTCGCGCGTGTCCTCGCCGTCCACCGTGATGATGAGTTGGTCTCGTAAATCGACCCTGCCTTCAAGGTTTGCGAGCGGGTCGCGCAGCGCCTGCTGTTCCGCCGCGTCGATGACCTCTTCGGGGAAAACTTCCTTGATGTTGTGCGCGCGGATGATCGCCGTCTCCTCGACAAAGAAGTCCCCGCTCTCGCCCAGGATCTCGACGATCTCACCCTTCGGCGAGCGCCCTTCATAGGAGAGGATGCGGGCGACGACCTTCACATTGTCCGCAGCGCCCTTGGTGCGGTCGGAGGGGATGAAGATGTCGTCGGAAAACTTCTTATCGTCCGGGTGAAGCATGCCGCCGGAACGCTCACGGCGGAAGGTGCCTACGATCTCCTGATAGCCGCGCTCCAGAATGGCAAGCACTTCGCCTTCGTCGCCCATTCTGCCGCCCTTGACGAATGCAAGGACGTTGTCTTTGTTGTATGCTCCCCGCAGCGCACGGTGGGGGATAAAGAGGTCGGATTTATCCTTGTCCTCGGGCATGAAGAAGCCGAAGCCGCGTTCATTCCCGCTGATCGTGCCGCGCATGGCGCCGAACTGCGCCGCGGTGCCGTACCTGCCTGCAAGGTCGCAGTAGAGCTCCCCTTCGCGCACGAGGGCGCGCAGAAGATCTCTGACACCGTTTGCCGCCTTGCCTTTGAGTTTGAGTTTTCTTGCGATCTGCTCGTCCGTCATGAGGGCAAAGGAGCCGTCGCAGATTTTTTCAAGCAATGTCTTTTTTACGTCCATAGAATATTACGATTTGTGTAAAAAAACGGACCGCAAGATGCCGCCCGTTTTTCATTTTTGTTCTGTTCTTACGCCCAGATCGCGGGGATCTGCAGGATAAAGAAAAGGATGGAGAGCACGGCGAGGACCGCAACGAGGATGATCGTCCAGAGTTTGAGCTTGGACTCGATCGATCTGCCCTTGTTTTTTCCGTAGAAGGTTTCGCTCGATCCGCCGAGCGCATCGATCCCCTGTGAGTTGCTGGGCTGAAGCAGGACACAGATGATGGCGCCGACTGCGACGAGCGCCATGAGTGCGATCAGGATCCCGTTGACGATGGGATAAGCGATTTCCTGCGCTTCGGAGCCGAAATTTACGACAACTAAAAGACTGTTCAACATAATGATACCTGTTCGGGAGTTATTTTAGACTTGAAGAGTATATCATATTCCCGTCGAAAAGACAACTTTTTTTTGCGTGGGTTTTGAAAAATGTCGCGAATTTTCTTGGAATATGCGTAAAAATTTTTTCAAAATCGCAGGGAGGGCGCCGCGCGCGATTGACTTTTCAAAGGCGCTGCGATATAATATTGTCATGGATAACCTTGTACTCATCGGTATGCCGTCCTCCGGCAAGAGCACGGCGGGCGTTTTGCTTGCAAAGAGGATCGGCTACGGCTTTATCGACTGCGATCTGATCATACAGGGCGAGCAGGGCGCGCTTCTCTCGGAGATCATCGAACGGGAGGGGGTCGAGGGGTTCATCGCGATCGAGGAGCGCGTCAATGCCGGGCTTGCTGCGATGCGCTGCGTCATCGCAACGGGCGGCAGTGTCTGCTATTCCGAGCGCGCGATGATACACCTGAAATCGATGGGCAAGGTCGTCTATCTGCAACTGAGCGAACAGGAGGTTGCCCGCAGGATCCCCAGTCTTGCCCGCCGCGGTGTCGTCATGCGCGGGGAAGTCGGGACCTTGCACGAATTGTATGAGCAGCGGGTGCCTCTTTATGAACGATATGCCGATGTCACCGTGTGCTGTGACGGGCAGACGATCGATGAGACGGTCGCGGCGATCGCCGCCGCTGCCGGGTTTGAATGCTGATCCGCTATGAGAATTTGTATCTACGGCGCAGGAGCGATGGGTACGTCGCTCGGCGTTTTATTGGATGAGATGTCCTTGGAGTTCGTGACGCACAATGCGGCGCACGCTGAGGCGATGAACCGCGACGGAGCGACGATCGAGGGCGCCATGACGCGCTGCGTCAAGGTGCGCGCAAAGCTGCCTTCGCAGATGCAGGGGCAATACGATCTCATCATCCTTGCCGTCAAACAGCGCGAAACGCACGCTGCGACGGCGTTTTTGAAGCCTTTCTTGAAGGAGGACGGGTGCATCGTCACCGTGCAAAACGGCCTGCCCGAAGCCGAGATCGCCAAGGTGTTCGGAAGAGACCGCGTCTACGGCTGCACGCTCTCGTGGAGTGCGGAAATGGTTTCTCCCGGCATCGTACGCGTCACGAGCGAGACCGGGTTTCACTTAGGGCTGGGGGCTTACGGAGTCGGCAGGCGGTTGGACGACATTGCGCCGCTCTTCGCCCATGCGGGAACACTCACGGTCGGCAATCTCATGGAGCTGCGTTTTGCCAAGCTCTCCGTCAACGCTGCATTTTCTACGCTGTCTGCGCTCTCGGGGCTTACCTTCTATGAGCTTGCCAGAAAGCACAAAAAGCTCGTCCTTGCGCTTATGCGCGAGGTGTTCGCTGTCGCACGGGCATACGGCTGTGAAAAGCTTCCGCAGAACGGCTATGATCTGTTTAAGGTATTCGAAGGTCCGTTTGCGGGACTTCTGCTTCCCGTCGCCATGAACGACTACCGTGAAACGCGCTCAGGAATGCTGCGCGACATTCAGGCGGGCAGGCGGTGCGACGTGGACTACGTCGCAGGCGCAGCGATCCGCGCGGGCGGGGAGAAGGGCATCGGACTGCCTGTGCTGACTGCCGCCGTCGCACTCGTACATGACGTCGAGAACGGGCTTGCGGAGATCGCGCCCGATACCCTGAAACTCATCGAGATCTGAACGTGCCGTCCCGCAGCATCCGCGCGGGACACATTTATGCCATTTTATGCCATCGTGCCGCAGGTCTGCGCGGACAGAAAGCGGTCAAATCAACAAAGAGGACAGATATGAATTACGAACAACTTGCAGAGCGGCTGCTGCCCGGGGAATACCCCGATCTTGCGTCCTTTGAGACGCGTTATCCGCCGCGCGATCTTCCCAAGGGGGCGCAGGTCACACGTCTTGCGCCGTCGCCGACGGGATTTATCCACCTCGGAAACCTGTTTGTCGCCATTGCCAACGAGCGCATTGCGCACCAGAGCGGCGGCAAACTCTTTTTGCGCATCGAGGATACCGACTTGAAGCGCAAGGTGGACGGCGCCGTGGAGGCGGTCATCGCCGCGCTTGACTACTTCGATATCCGCTTTGACGAAGGGGCGGAGATCGGCGGGGACGATACTTATGCTCCCTGGTATCAGCGTCAGCGCGCCGAGATCTACCGCGCCTATGTCAAGGATCTCATCCGCCGCGGCAGGGCATATCCTTGTTTCTGTACGGAAGAGGAACTTGCCGCCCTGCGCGACGAGCAGGTCGCCAATAAGGAGATCACGGGCTATTACGGCAAGTACGCCAAGTGCCGCAACCTCACCGAGGAGGAGATCTACAAAAACCTCGAAGCGGGGAAGCCGTTCGTCATTCGCCTGAAGTCCATGGGAGATTCTTCCCGCAAGTTTACCTTCCATGACGAGATCAAGGGGGACGTCACCGTCACGGAGAACGACCAGGACGTCGTCATCTTAAAATCGGACGGCATCCCGACCTATCACTTTGCGCACGCGGTGGACGATCACCTGATGCGCACGACGCTGGTCATCCGCGGCGAGGAGTGGCTCGCGTCCCTGCCTATTCACCTCGAACTGTTTGACGTGCTGGGCTTTGCGCGCCCCAAGTACGGGCACAACTGCTCGCTCATGAAGATGGACGGCGAGAGCAAGCGCAAGCTCTCCAAGCGCAAGGATCCCGAACTTTCGCTCTCCTTTTATCGGCAGGAGGGCTATCATCCTTTTGCGGTCAAGGTGTATATGCTCACGCTGCTCAATTCCGACTTTGAGGAATGGCACATGAAGTACCCCGAAAAGCCGCTCGAAGAGTTCAGATTCCGCATCGAAAAGATGAGCCGCAGCGGCGCGCTGTTTGATCTGGATAAATTAAACGACATCTCCAAGACCGAACTTTCCCGCCTCTCCGCGGAGGAAATGCTCGCCTTTTTGAAGGACTGGGCATTCTCTTTCGGCTCGGAGCGGGAGCAGGCGTATTTCGCGGACGAGGAATACTTGCTCAAAGTGCTCAATTTGTGCATGGGGACGTCGGGCAAGAAGCGCAGAAAGGACTTTGTCACCGCAAAACAGGCCGTTGCGGAGATCGGCTACTTCTTCGGCGACCGCGTGCAAAAGGACGCATACCGCGTGGACGACGGCACGAGAAACGCCATTTTGGACGCCTTCCTTGCCAAATACGAATACGCGGACGACGCGCAGGCATGGTTTGCCAAGGTCAAGGAGGTCGCCGCAGGCCTCGGTTACGCTGCGGAAATGCGCGACTACAAGGCAAATCCCGAAGTCTACAAGGGCAGCGTCTCGGACGTTGCGGAAGTACTTCGCATTGCCGTGACGGGCAGGGCAAATTCGCCCGACCTGTGGACGATCATGCAGATTTTAGGCGACGAGCGCGCAAGGGCAAGGCTTTCGGAGGCGCGCACGTAACGGACGGACAACCGCAAAAGGAGGAGAATATGAGCAGAGCGGACGAGATCTTTATTTCCAACTGCAAGGAGATCATGGAGCATGGTGTTTGGGATACGGGCGCGCAGGTGCGTCCCCATTGGGAGGACGGCACGCCCGCACACACCGTCAAAAAATTCGGCATCGTCAATCGGTATAACCTGCAGGAGGAGTTTCCCATTCAGACCATCCGCCGCTGCGCGTTCAAGTCCTGCGTGGACGAGATTTTATGGATTTGGCAGAAAAAGAGTAACAACATCCGCGACCTTCATTCCCATATCTGGGACAGCTGGGCGGACGAGACGGGCTCGATCGGCAAGGCGTACGGCTACCAGCTCGGAAAAAAAGCGATCTATAAGGAAGGGGAGTTCGATCAGGTGGACCGGGTGCTCTACGACCTGAAGCACAATCCCACCTCCCGCCGCATCATGACCAACCTCTATAACTTCGAGGATCTGCATGAAATGCACCTCTATCCCTGCGCCTATTCGATGACCTTCAACGTCTCGGGCGATACGCTCAACGCCATTTTGAATCAACGCTCCAACGATATGCTCACGGCGAACAACTGGAACGTCGTACAGTATGCGGTGCTCCTCATCATGTTCGCGCAGGTCAGCGGGCTCAAGGCGGGCGAGCTGGTCCACGTCATTGCGGACGCGCACCTCTACGACAGGCACCTGCCCATCGTGCGGGAGATCATTCAAAATCAGCCAAAACCTGCGCCCAAGTTCATCGTCGATACAAGTATCACCAACTTTTATGACTTTACGGTGGATAGTTTTCGCCTCGAGAACTACGAATATACGCCCCTTACGGCGAAGATCCCGGTGGCGATATGAGAGCGATCCTGCATGCCGATGAAAAGTGGGGCATCGGAAAACACAACGATCTGATGTTTTCCCTGCCCGCCGATATGAAATTTTTCCGCGAGACGACCAAGGGCAAGGTCGTCGTCATGGGGTTGAACACGCTGCTGTCATTTCCGAATGCAAAGCCGCTCAAAAACCGTATCAATATCGTGCTCTGTCCCGACGACGTGGCGGAGGACGTCATCACCGTCCATAATTTGCAGGAATTGCTTGCGGAAGTGAAAAAGTACCCGGCAGACGACGTGTTCGTCATCGGCGGGGCAAGCGTCTATGCGCTGCTCTTTCCCTATTGCAGCGAGATCCTCGTCACCAAGGTGGAAGAGGACGGCGGCGCGGACGTCTTTGTGCCGGATCTGGATGCCGATGTGCGCTATGAACTGGTTGCACAGAGTGAGCAATTAGAGGATAACGGGCACGTCATTCGCTTTTGTACCTATCGCAATCTTGCCCCGATTTTGGGATAAAATGTGAGCAAATTTGCCCGTTCGGGCAAATTTTTTTGCGGTCCGCCCCGTTTTTTCTTGCGCAAAGCTGCAAAAAGTATTACAATACCACTTCGGAAAAGAGGTTACTATGGTCAGAGAAGATTTAAGGAACATTGCGATCATCGCCCACGTCGACCACGGTAAGACGACGCTGGTCGATCAGATGCTCAAGCAGGCGGGCACCTTCCGCGAAAACCAGGTCGTCGAGGAGCGCGTCATGGATTCAGGTGCTCTTGAACGTGAGCGCGG
>CALVWM010000039.1 GCA_944367185.1 uncultured Clostridia bacterium
GCCCCCTCGCACGCGGCGAGCGAGCGACTGACTTCATAGGTAAAGTCCACATGTCCGGGCGTATCGATGAGGTTGAATTCGTACTCATTTCCGTCCAGGGCGTTATAATACATCCTCACGGGCGTGAGTTTGATCGTGATGCCGCGCTCGCGCTCAATATCCATGGAATCGAGAAGCTGTTCCTCCATGTCGCGCTTGCTCACCTGTCCGGTGAGCTCCATGATGCGGTCGGCGATCGTGCTCTTGCCGTGGTCGATATGCGCAATGATGCAGAAATTGCGAAGATACTTGCTTGCCTTTGCCATGCCGTCTCCCAAAACCTTTCTTATCGACCCATATTATACCGAATTTATGAAAATTTTGCAACCGCTATTGAAATCTTTCCGCCGATTTGCTACAATATCGGCATGAAACTTCCCGTTTTTCTTACGCAAACACCTATTGCGCACCGCGGTCTGCACAATGCAACCCATCCCGAAAACAGTCTTGCAGCGTTTGAAAACGCGATCAAGCACGGATATGCCGTCGAGACGGACGTGCGTTTTTCGAAGGACAATCAACTTGTTGTCTTTCACGACGCCTTCCTCGCGCGCATGACAGGGCAGGAGGGAGCCGTCGCCGAAAATACCGCCGCCGAGCTTACCAAGCTGCACCTTGCGGGGAGCGAGCAGCGCATCCCCCTCTTTCAGGACGCGCTCGCCTGCCTTTCGGGCCGTGCGCCCCTTCTTCTGGAGATCAAGGACATGCCCGGAGTCCCCGCGGACACGGTGGCGCGCGCCGTACACGAGGCGATGCGCAGCTTTTCGGGCGAATACGCCGTGCAGTCCTTCCAGCCCGCCTATGTACGGGCGTACAAAAAGCTCTGCCCCGAAATCGCCTGCGGCATTTTAGGCTCGGGCGAAGCAATGAAAAAGTCCGACTTCGACGGCTCGCCCGTGTGGCGCATCAAGGCGTTTGCGGTCAGGAATATGAGCCTCCGCTGGGCAGAAAAGCTGGACTTTTTAAGCTACCGCGCCGAGGACTACCCCTCGCCCGCTTTGACGTCGTACCCCAAAACAAAACTCGCCTGGACGGTGCGCTCGCAGGAGGAAGCGGAACGCCTCAGGCCGTACGTCGACAACGTGATCTTTGAACACTTTCTCCCGTAATGCGTTGCGCCGATTGCGTCCATTCGCCACGCGAAAGGCGCAGAGACCGACAAATGATTGACAAACGCCCGCAATGGGCGTATAATTTTTGTTACGCAATCTATGCGCGCAGAGGAACAGAATGCTTACACTCGATAAAATCAAACATGCACAGAGCGTCCTGAAAGAGGCGCTCTATGAAACAGACATCAAGCGCACCGGCAATCTCACCGACCGCTGCGAGCTGTACGTCAAGGCGGAAAACCTGCAAAAGACGGGTTCCTTCAAGATCAGGGGCGCGTACTATAAGATCTCACAGCTCTCGCCCGAGGAAAAGGCGCGGGGCGTCATCGCCTGCTCGGCGGGCAACCACGCGCAGGGCGTCGCGCTCGCGGCGCAGAAGAACGGCATCAGGGCGCTCATCTGCCTGCCCGACGGCGCGCCCATCTCCAAGGTGGAGGCGACGCGCAGCTACGGGGCGGACATCTGCCTGGTGCACGGCGTGTATGACGACGCCTACAAAAAGTCGGTCGAACTGCAAAAGGAGTTCGGCTACACCTTCATCCACCCCTTTGACGACGAGGACGTCATCGCGGGGCAGGCGACCATCGGCATGGAGATCTTGTCACAGCTCAAAGACGTGGACGCGGTCGTCGTGCCCATCGGCGGCGGCGGGCTCATTGCGGGCGTCGCGTTTGCGATCAAGCACCTTGCGCCCCATGTGCAGGTGTACGGCGTACAGGCGGCGGGCGCGCCCAGCATGGCGGTATCGCTCAAAGACGGCAAGATCGAATGTCTCGCCTCCGTCTCGACGATCGCGGACGGCATCGCCGTCAAACAGCCGGGCGAACACACCTTTGCATACTGCAAGGAGTACGTCGACGGTGTTGTCACCGTCACCGAGGACGAGATCTGCACCGCCATCCTCGCGCTCATCGAAAAGGAGAAGCTGGTCGCCGAGGGCGCAGGCGCAACGCCCGTTGCCGCTATCATGGCGGGCAAGCTCCCCCAGCTGGACGGCAAAAAGGTGTGCTGTCTCGTCTCGGGCGGCAACATCGACGTCACCATTTTGAGCCGCGTCATCACGCGCGGACTTGTGACGAGCGGCAGACAGTGCACGCTGAACATCGAGCTTTTAGACAAGCCCGGGCAGCTCGTCGCCGTGTCGCAGATCATCGCAAAGTGCGGCGCAAATGTCGTCGGCGTCCACCACGAACACGCCAATGCAGGCAGCGAAGTCATCGGCTGCTATCTGCGCATCGACATGGAGACGCGCGATTTTGCACAGATCAATGAGATCAAACAGGCGCTGACAGAAGCCGGTTTCAAGCTCTGCGAAACGCTCTGATCAGGAGGTATCATATGCAAATTGTACACACCCCTCTTGCCCCTGCCGCCATCGGACCCTACTCCCAGGCGGTCAAGGTCAACGGAATGGTCTTTACGTCCGGACAGATCGCACTCGTCCCCGAGACGGGCGCCGTCGTCGAGGGCGGCATCAAGGAGCAGACGACGCGCATCTGCGAGAATTTGAAAGCCGTGCTCGCGGCGGCGGGAAGCTCGCTGGAAAAAGTCGTCAAGACGACCTGCTTTTTAGCCGATATGGCGGACTTTGCGGTGTTCAACGAAGTCTACGGCGGCTACTTCACGGGCAAGCCCGCCAGAAGCTGCGTCGCCGTCAGGACGCTCCCCAAGAACGTGCTTGCCGAGATCGAAGTCATCGCCCTTTGCGACTGAGAACTTTCATGAACAAAAGCGCCCCCGCGGCGGCTTAAGCCGCCGCGGGGGCGCTTTCTCATTGCAGCGTCACGGACAAAATTTCCAGGCTTTCCGAATCGACGCAGAGCATTGCTCCGTCCGCATAACAGAACAGAAAATGCCCGCTCCCGGGGCCGTCAAGTCTTCTCCCGCCGTCCTCGATGCGGCGCGCCGACGCAATTTTTTCTTTGCATACGCCGAGCACGTCCTCCGCCTTCCATTTTTTGACAAGCCTTCGTGCCAGCCGCGGCGCCATATGCAGCGCATCCGCATGCTGCAAGATCTGGTCGCGCAGCCGCTCCGTCTCCCGAGCGGCGAGCGCGCGCACAAGCTCCTTTGCCTGCTCCAGCTGCGCATACGGCACAAACAACTTTTCGTTTTCCAGCCGCAGCCCGAGCGAAGAGCGGAACCCGTTGCCCGAAGGCATCGCAACGCACGGGATATCCTCCCCTTCAAAGACTTCTTTGAGTACCGCGCAGTCCGATGCTTTTCGCTCCAACAGCAGGCAGAAATCCTCCTCCCGCACTTCGCGGCAATCCTTCCCGCCGCATGCGGGGCAGCGGCTTGCATGGATGACGATATGGCAGTTCTCGCAGTAGTTCACGGCGCGCCTCCTTTTACTACCGTCATGATAGCACACAATTGTCCCGCTTGCAAGAGAGTGCGGGAAAAATCCCCTTCAAAAAACCGCACAATGCCGTCAATACAGCTGCGCCCGCGCGAAAAATTCGCGCGGGCGCAGGCTTGATATTGATTTTTTCTTGGCGGGGCTGGACGAACTGATGTCCGCCCGTCGTCCCATGCCGGTTTATTCCTGCGCGACGCCGTCGGGCAGCGCAACGGAAGTCCTGCCGCGATCATAACAGAACGCCTCGCCGCTCGCCGAAGCGAGGATCACCGAATAGCTCGTCGTCAAGCCCTGCGCATCGGTATAGCTCATGGCAAACTGCCCGCCCAGGCTGTATTGCAGAAGACAGACTCTCCCGTCGCTGAATTTGAGCGACAAAGCGTCCACGGTCACTTCCATGCCGCCGAGCTGCAACGTCCCGCCGCTCAGCCCCGCGGATCCTTCGAGACGGGACTGCAGGATCTCGTTCAGCCAGTCACACAGGTCTGCCGTGATCGTCTCCAACCCCTCCCCGGTCGCAACATATGCCTTTTCGTCGTCATCGTAGGAAAAACAGTCGTATCGGTCGGCAAGATCAAATGCGGCAAACGCACCTGCATCCGCAACCAGGATCGCCTCCCGGGCGGCAGCTTCGTCATACGACGCCCCTGTCCAATCCGACCAGCCGGCATTTGCAGGATTGCTCCGCGTATATGTCCCCGCGTCGCTTCCTTCTGCCATGTAGTAAGTCTCGACACGGTCGCGCCGTGTGGTCGACTCCTGCTCTCCGCCCGTTACGATGCTCGAGCTCGTGCGCAGACAATTGTCAGAGCGGTATGTGTCTCCGTCCCCGACGAGCACCGTGTAGGCATCGTCAAAGGACAGCGTCATGTTTGTGACCGTGCTGGTCCCGCCCTGTACGACCTGTCTGAGAACTGCCACACTCGCTGCGGCATCCAGCTGCATGGAATAATTATCGTCGAGCGAAGCGGAAGACCCGGACGGCATACCGCCGAACGCCTGTGCCCAGTCCTCGCGCGAGAGCTGCTGCGAAACGATCGAAGCCCTGTCCGTATCCGCCGTGATCTCTGCGGACGACGTGCCGCCCGTACAAGCGGCAAACAGTCCGACACTCAGCGCAAGCGCCGCGCCGACCGCGATCACACCTGTCTTTTTCATGAGATATTTCCTCCGTATCACGCCGTCCGCATGCCCTGCACCGCGGACGGCGTCCCTCTTATGCAAGATGCCAGATGAGTTTTGCGTAGTCTGTAACCGAACGATCCGCAGAGAACTTCCCCACGTTCGCAAGATTGACGAGACACTTCATGAAGTATTCTTCCGAACCGTAGTCCCGAAGCAGCTGCTCCTTGACGCGCACATAGTCGGCAAAGTCGTAGAGAACGAGGTATCTGTCCGGCTCATAGCCGCCGACCATACTCTCATACAGCTTTTTCAGCATGCCGGCCTCGTCGGGGAAGGTGCCGTCGATGAGCGTCTCCAGCGCGCGCTTGAGGCGGGGATCGCCCTCCACCTGCTCGCGGGGACAATAGAACTTCTTGACCGCCGCGACCTCTTCCACCGTCGCGCCGAAGATGTAGTTATTCTCCCTGCCCGCTTCCTCGCAGATCTCCACGTTCGCGCCGTCCATCGTACCGAGCGTCACGGTGCCGTTGAGCATGAACTTCATGTTGCCCGTGCCCGATGCCTCCATGCCCGCCATCGAAATCTGCTCGGAGATGTCCGCCGCGCAGACGATCTTCTCCGCATAGGAGACGTTATAGTTCTGCATGAACACGACCTTCATCTTGTCGTGGACGTCGGGGTCGTTGTTGACGAGGTTGGCGATCTCGTTGATGAACTTGATGATCGCCTTCGCCATATAGTAGCCGGGCGCCGCCTTTGCTCCGAACAGGAACGCCGTGGGCGGGAAGTCGGTGATCGAGCCGTCTTTGATGCCGAAATAGAAGTAAAGCACGCTCAGCGCGTTGAGCATCTGACGCTTGTACTCGTGCAGACGTTTGACCTGCACGTCAAAGATGAAGTCGGGAGAGACCTCCACGCCCTCGTGCGTGCGGATATAGGCGGCGAGCTTCTCTTTGTTTTCGTGCTTGATGCGCTTGAAGTCGGACAGGATCTCGGAAAGGTAGGGCGTGAGTTTTTTGAGCTCGGAAAGCTCGGTGTGCCATCCCGTGCCGATCTTCCCGTCGATGACGCGCGCAAGCTCGGGGTTATTGAGGAGCAGCCAGCGGCGGGGCGTGATGCCGTTGGTGATATTGACGAACTTTTCGGGAAAACGCTCGTACCAGTTTCTGAAGGTCTGCGTCTTTAAGATATTGGTGTGGATCTCCGCGACGCCGTTGACGTGCGAAGAGACGAAGATCGCGAGGTTCGCCATGTGGATGACGTTGTCGCGGACGATATAAAACACGTTCGGATCCAGTCCGTCCGCCTCGAGCTTTCTCTGGCAGTTCAGGATCTGCTCATAGACGCCGGGCAGAAGATCGGAGAGCGCCAAGGCGTCCCACTTCTCCAGCGCCTCCGCCATGATGGTATGGTTGGTGAAGTTGAAGCATGCGGCGCAAACCTCGAACGCCTCGTCAAAGGTGAGCCCCTCCGTCTGCAGGATGCGCAGAAGTTCGGGGATGGCGATGACGGGGTGAGTGTCGTTGAGCTGGAAGCACCATTTTTCGGGCAGCTCTTTCAAGGACTTGCCCGTCGCCTTGAACTTTCTGACGATGTCCTGCAGCGATGCGCTGACCATAAAGTACTGCTGACGAAGGCGCAGGATCTTGCCGACCATCGTGTTGTCGTTGGGATAGAGCACGTCGGTGATCTTGGTCGCGTTGAAGTTTTCCGTCGCCTTGACTTCGCCCTTCATCTCGTTGAAGGAGGCAAAGTCGAATGCCTGCACGGGCTCGCTCTGCCAGAGGCGCAGCGTGTTGACGACGCCGTTCTTGTAGCCGAAGATGGGCATGTCGTAGGGAACTGCCTTGACCGTCTGGTCGGCAAACTTCACGAGCACCGCATCGCGCTCGATGCGCACGCTCCAGGGATCCCCCCACCTGAGCCAGTCGTCCCCTTCCTCATGCTGGTAGCCGTCCACAAACGTCTGGCGGAACAGCCCGTAGCGATAGCGGATGCCGTAGCCGTCTAAGGCAATGTTCTTGGATGCCGCGCTCTCCAGATAGCATGCCGCAAGCCTGCCCAGACCCCCGTTGCCGAGCGCCGCGTCCTCGACCTCTTCAAACTGCTTGAGGTCCTCGCCCACGGAGGAGAGCGCCGCGTTGACGCCGTCTAAAATGCCGAGATTTAATAAATTGGAATAGATGGCGCGTCCCATGAGGAACTCCGCCGAAAAATAGCCGCAGCGGCGGCGTTCGGAAGTCTTTTCGCGGTTCCAGTCCTCGAACACTTCCTCCATCACCGCGCGGGAAACTGCATTGTAGAGCTCATACTTGCCCGCAGATTTGATGTCGCAGGCGTACTCCGCATGGAGCACGCGCTCCACGTCGGCAAGAAAATTTTTCTGATCGAAATGCATGATAATTTCAACCTCGTAACGTAAATAAATTTGTTCGTTCGCCGGTTTTCTATTCTAACACAAGGAAAAAGCAAAGTCAAACGCTTTTCCATACAAATCTCGCGCGCGCCCGCACGAAAAAATTGAAAAAATCAACGACAATTTTTTACATTTTCTCAAATTCTATTGAAAAATTTTTGCGTCCGTGATATAATCAATTCATGTCATTTTGTTTTTCGCCCGTTTCCCAAAACGCGGCAGAGAAATTCGCATCAAGATAAGGAGGATTGTTATGAAAGAATGCGAAGGCGCGTGCGGCACGCCCGAACAGCTGGAAAAGCTTCAGGCTGTCATCGAAGAGTCCCGCACGACCCCCGGGTGTCTGATGCACATCCTGCAAGAGGCACAGGGCATTTACGGCTATCTCCCTCTCCCCGTTCAAAAGACGATCGCGGAGGGTCTGGGGATCTCGCTTGCGGAGGTGTACGGCGTCGTCACCTTTTACTCCCAGTTTTCGCTGCAGCCTAAGGGAAAATACCGCGTGAGCATTTGCCTCGGCACGGCATGTTATGTCAAAGGATCGGACAAGATCCTTGCCGAAGTGGAAAAAGAGCTGGGCATCAAGTGCGGCGAATGTACGGCGGACGGGATGTTTTCCATTGACAGCTGCCGCTGCGTAGGCGCGTGCGGACTTGCGCCTGTCATGATGATCAATGAGGACGTTCACGGCAAACTCACGCCGGAGATGGTCAAGGGCATCCTTGACGGGTACAAAAAGGAGGCACAGGCATGACCATCAAAGAACTCGACGCCATCCGTCAGAAGAAAAAGGCGCTCATCGACGTCCGGCGCGTCGTGCGCGAACAGGGCGAAAAACTCGCCAAGCAGACGGGCTACAGGAAACAGGTCCTCGTCTGCGGCGGTACGGGCTGCACGTCCTCGCACTCGATGAAGGTCATCGCGCAGCTCGAGCAATCCCTGCAGGAGCTGGGCATCACCGACGTGCTCGTCGTCAAGACGGGCTGCTTCGGCCTGTGCGCGCTCGGCCCCATCATGATCGTCTACCCCGAGGGCGCGTTCTATGCGCAGATGACCCCCGAACACGCCAAGACGGTCGCCGAACAGCACCTCGTTAAGGGCGGAAAGATCGTCAAAGAGCTGCTGTATCAGGGCACGGTCGCCGAGGACGGCTCGATCATCCCCTTCGCGGAGACCCCTTTCTATAAAAAACAGATGCGCATCGCGCTGAGAAACTGCGGCGTCATCGCACCCGAGGACATCGAGGAGGCGATCGCAGCGGGCGACTACGCTGCGCTGGAAAGGGTGTTCACGAGCATGACGCCCGACGACGTCATCAACGAAATGTCCGCCTCCGGACTGCGCGGCAGAGGCGGCGCGGGCTTCCCGACGGGCAGAAAGTGGTCGTTTGCAAAGGCTTCGCCCGGCAACATCAAATACGTCTGCTGCAACGCCGACGAGGGCGACCCCGGCGCGTTCATGGACCGCTCCGTGCTGGAGGGCGACCCCCACTGCGTGCTGGAGGCGATGACCATCGCGGGCTATGCGATCGGCGCGCATCAGGGCTATATCTATGTGCGCGCGGAGTACCCCGTCGCCGTCGAGCGCCTCAAGATCGCGATCAAGCAGGCGCGCGAATACGGCCTGCTGGGCAAGGACATCCTGGGATCCGGCTTTGACTTCGACATCGAGATCCGTCTCGGCGCGGGCGCGTTCGTCTGCGGCGAGGAGACGGCGCTGATGACCTCTATCGAAGGTCACCGCGGCGAGCCCCGTCCTCGTCCCCCCTTCCCCGCCGTCAAGGGACTCTTCGGCAAGCCCACCATCCTCAACAACGTGGAGACCTGGGCAAACGTCAACCCCATCATCGTCAACGGCGCGGCATGGTTCGCAAAGATCGGCACGCCGACCTCGACGGGCACCAAGGTGTTCGCGCTCGGCGGTAAGATCACCAACGTCGGTCTCGTGGAAGTCCCCATGGGCACGACGCTCCGCGAGATCGTCGAGGAGATCGGCGGCGGCATCCCGAACGGCAAGAAATTCAAAGCTGCCCAGACGGGCGGCCCTTCGGGCGGATGTATCCCCGCAGAGTGCATCGACACCCCCATCGACTACGACAGCCTGCTTGCGATCGGATCCATGATGGGCTCGGGCGGTATGATCATCCTCGACGAGGACACCTGCATGGTGGACATCTCCAAGTTCTACCTGGAGTTCACCGCGGACGAGAGCTGCGGCAAATGTACGCCCTGCCGCATCGGCACCAAGCGCTTATTGCAGCTTTTGACCAAGATCACCGAGGGCAAGGGCGAGCCGGAGGACCTCGTCAAGATCGAGGAGCTTGCCTCGCACATGAAGCAGTCCTCGCTGTGCGCGCTGGGGCAGTCCGCACCCAATCCCATCCTTTCCACTCTCCGCTACTTCCGTCAGGAGTATGTGGATCACATCGAAAAGAAGCACTGTGATGCAGGCGTGTGCAAGGCGCTGCTGACCTATTCCATCGACCCCACCAAGTGCCGCGGCTGCACGCTCTGTGCGCGCAACTGCCCCACCCACGCCATTTCCGGCAAGGTGCGCGAGGTGCACGTCATCGACAAGGATATCTGCATCAAGTGCGGCGTATGTATGGCGAACTGCAAGTTTGGCGCAGTCGTGAGACAGTGAGGTGAGTGACATGGCAAAAGACGTTACGTTGACCATCAACAATATTTCCGTGACCGTTCCCGAGGGAACGACCATTCTGCAGGCGGCGAGAAAGGCGCACATCGAGATCCCTACGCTGTGCTACTTAAAGGACGTCTCCTGCGTCGGCTCCTGCCGTATGTGCGTCGTGGAAGCGACGGGCGCGAGAGGACTCGTCGCCGCGTGCGTGTATCCCGTCGCCGAGGGCATGGAGGTAAGAACGAATACCGAAAAGTGCCGCGAGAGCAGAAAGATGACGCTGGAACTGCTCCTCTCCAAGCACAAGAAAAAGTGCCTCTCCTGCGAGAGAAACCACAACTGCGAGCTTCAAAAGCTCTCCCTCGGCTACGGCGTAGACGAGGACAGATTCAAGGGCGAGGACTTCGTCCTGCCCATCGATACCTCCGCGCCCTACGTCGTGAGAGACAACGACAAGTGCATCAACTGCATGCGCTGCGTCGCGGCGTGCAGAAAGCAGCACGTCAACGCGATCGGTCCCATCGGCCGCGGCTTCAACGTGCATATCGGCAGCGCGTTCGATATGCCCCTGTATGAGTCGGTGTGCGTGGGCTGCGGTCAGTGCATCGTCGCCTGCCCCGTCGGCGCGCTCTCCGAGCGCTCCACGATCGACGAGGTCTGGAAGGCGTTCGCAGACCCGACCAAGAAGGTCGTGTTCTTTACGGCGCCCTCCATCCGCGCAACGCTGGGCGAGGCGTTCGATATGCCCATCGGCACCAACGTTGAAGGCAAGATGGTCGCCGCGATCCGCCGTCTGGGACCCTGCGAAGTGTTCAACATGGACGTTACCGCAGATCTGACCATCATGGAAGAGGCAAGCGAACTCATCAACCGCATCAAGACGGGCAAGCCCATGCCCATGTTCACTTCCTGCTGCCCCGCGTGGGTCAAATTTGTGGAACAGAAGTACCCCGAGATGATCCCCCACCTTTCGTCCTGCAAGTCGCCCCAGCAGATGTTCGGCGCGCTCCTCAAAACATACTGGTGCGAAAAACACCATATCCGTCCCGAGGATCTTTACACCGTGTCCGTCATCCCCTGCACGGCGAAAAAGTACGAATGCCACCGCCCCGAAATGGAGGGCGAGGTCAACGCGGCGATCACGACACGCGAACTTGCGCGCATGATCAAAACGGCGGGCATCAAATTTACCGAACTTCCGGACGAGGACTTCGACAATCCGTTTGCGACCGCGACGGGCGGCGGCACGATCTTCGGCGCGACAGGCGGCGTCATGGAAGCGGCGCTGAGAACAGCAGCGCACATGCTGGACGGCAGTTTTGAAGTGCTCGACTTCTTTGCCGTGCGCGGCGCAAACCCCATCAAGGAGGCGACCTACCTCGTCGCGGGACATACCCTGCGCGTTGCCGTCGCTTCGGGACTGGAGAACGCAGTGACGCTCCTCGAGCAGATCAAGTCGGGCGAGAAGAAGTATGACTTCGTCGAGATCATGGCGTGCCCGGGCGGCTGCGTCAACGGCGGCGGACAGCCCACCCTTTCGGACAGCGTGCGCAACTCCACCGAACTCAAGGAGACGCGCGCCAAGGCGCTGTATATGAGCGACAACCAGAACGAACTGCGCCGCTCCTCCGGCTCCCCCGTCATCGACATGCTGTACGAAGATTACTTCATCTTCCCCAACAGCCACAAGTCGCACGAGGTCCTGCACACCCACTACCACGAGGACAAACGAATTTAACACTTCGGGGCGGACTTCCGCCCCGTTTT
Organism: uncultured Clostridia bacterium; assembly: GCA_944367185.1. Lineage (GTDB taxonomy): Bacteria > Bacillota > Clostridia > Christensenellales > Borkfalkiaceae > Gallimonas. The sequence goes on from CALVWM010000039.1 coordinate 11,462, forward strand.
TTTCGGCGTTTGTCGAAACACCGACGCATATTCGATTCCAATCACAAAAACCGCCGCCCCCGCGCAATGCGCGGGGGCGGCGGCCTTCTTAAAGCCCGTATATCGGTCAAGCGGCGGGATGCGCAAGATTGCGCGTCCCGCCGCCTTTCTTCAATGCGAGCACTGTATTCTATACGATCATGATCCCGCAATATGTGCTTTCTTCCCGTTTCCCGCCTTTTTAGGCAAGGTCATTTCATAGCTCATCCGCGTCATGCGCATAAGTTCTTCGTCCGGGATGCTCCCGTCCAGGATGACCGAGCTCCAATGTTCCTTGTTCATGTGATAGGCGGGGATGCAGGCGGGATAGAACATGCGAAAGAATTCCCGCCAGTCGGGCGGGAACTTCAGATTGACCCACAGATAGCCCTGCCGCATAAAGGTGAACGCGAACGTCTTTTTACTGCCCGTATGGCGCAGCAGCACCCAATTATCATCGTGAAAGGGCATGTCGGTGTAGACGCTTTCCAGCGTCAGCGCGAACGAAAGATACGCTTCGCGCGTCGTCATGGCTCGCTGACGGGGGTATAATCGATCGTAGCCGGAATGTCCGTCGCCTCCAGCTTGAAGATGACGGGGCGCAGTCCGTCGTTGCACGAGCAGATCGCAACGCCCCCTTTGCCGATCCAGTCGCAGTAATAGAACGGCTCCTTCACGCCGTGCGCGAGCGCAAAGACGTACTGATAGATCGCCTTCCACGCCTCGTCGCACAGGCCCTCGGGCTTGGCATAGTCGGCATAGAATACCTGCCCTTCGGTGAGCATGGGGCATTTGGTGAGTCCCGCAACGCCGTACTCTTTTGCAAGGTCCTCCTGCAGCGTCTTTCTGAGTACGGTGATCCTGACACGATTCATCGCATTCCCCCCTTTAACAAGATATGACTTCTTTCATCTTCTCGACCGCCTCGCTGCGCGAGGACGCGCCGACCTTTTCATAGATCGCAGAGATATAGTTGCGCGCCGTGCCGTCCGTGAGCTTGAGCGCGGACGCGATCTGCTTGTTGGTGAAGCCCTCATAGATCATGAGCGCGATCTCCACTTCGCGGTCGGACAGCCCGAAGCGCCGCTTTAACTTGATCTCGCGGTCGGAGGACACCATACGCGCCGCGTCGGCAATGCGCCGCGCGATCTTGGCAGGCAGGATGGTATCGCCCGCATAGGCGTTTTTGATCGCGTCGATGAGCGCTGCGGAGGAAGTATCCTTGAGAAGATAGCCGCTCGCGCCGTTGTTGATCGCGTTGAGGATGTAGTCGCTGTCGTCAAACGTCGTCAGAATGAGGACTTTGACTTCGGGGTGACGTTGTTTGACCTCCTGCGTCGCGATGACGCCGTTCATGTTGGGCATGCGGATGTCCATCAGAATGACGTCTGGCGCGCACTTTTCGAGCAGGTCGAGCGCTTCAAACCCGTCCGAAGCGATCCCGACGACCTCGATGTCCTCGCACGAGGAGAGAACGCTCTTGATGCCGTCCGCAAGAATGGACTGATCGTCTGCAAGCAATACCCGTATTTTATGTTCCATGGTCTTCTCCCGATAAAAGATTACAAATTGTCAGCAGGAAGGGTGATGTGGATCTCAAATCCCTCGTCCGGCTCGCTCTCGAACACGATCTCGCCGCCCAGCGCTTCGACGCGCGCCGTCATGCCCTTGAGCCCGAACCCCTTTTTAAGTTTGGCGCCGTCGACGCCGCTGCCGTTGTCGGACAGCAGGAAGGAGATCTTGTCACCCTTTTTCTTGAGCTCGAAGTAGAATGCCGTAGCATTCCCGTGCCGCAGGCCGTTGGAGATCCCCTCCTTTAAGGTGTTACAGAGAAATCGGTGCTTCGCGCTGCAGAGCGTGATGTCGTCGATGTCGGCGCGGATGACGATCCCCGTGCCGTCCGTCGATTCGTGGATGATATTCGTGAGCGCTTCGCGCAGGGTGAGCTGCTCGGACGCGCCGGAGAGAAGGTGCACGCTCTCCCGAAGCTCCTCCAGGGCGCTGCGCGCCTGCAGGTTTGCCGCCGCGATCTTGCGCTTGGCGTCCTCGGGGTCACTATCGATGACCAGCTTCGCCGCTTCCGTCTGCATGATGATGGTCGTGATCGAGTGCCCCGCCGTATCGTGGATGTCCTTTGCGATGCGCTGACGCTCTTCCAGTACCGTCACTTCCTGCAAGTCCTTGTATGCCTCCTGGAGTTTCTGGCGGTTCTCACTGAGTTCCGCATTCGTCTCCCGCAGGCGGCGGTTGCTCTCTTCGATCTCCTCGAGCGCCGCGCTCATCTCGTTGTTCGTGCGGTAGATATACAGGACGAAATTGAAGCCGAGAAAATGCAGCGCCATCAGGAGAATATCGTTAAAGCCGTTGGAGATGAGCATGGCGATATTGACGTTCTGCTCCTTGAGCGCGCCCGAAACGGCGAAAGCGACCAGAAAGAGCACGATGCTCGCCACCCCCATCGCCACGCTGCCCATGAGGCTGGTCTGTCCGAGATAAAATTCGGACAGAATGATGATATACAGCGTCGAGATGAGCAGGCCGTCCGAAAAAATGGTCAGGACGATGAGGCAGAGGATATCCAGCACATAGCAGGGAATCCGCTGCGCAAACTTTTTCAGTCCCCACAGCTTGACTGCGTTTTCCGCGGTGAAAAATGCCGTCACGGGCAGCAGCACCCAAAACGCGCGCACATGCCCGAAAAACACGGCGTTCCAGTTGTTGACGAGAAGCAAGAGCTCCACGAACACGAGCAGCCCGAAGATGATGAAGGAACCCCACTTGAACAGGAAGTCCAGGATCTGATGCAGACGATTAGTCACGGAGTATCTTCCCTCCCACGATCGCGTTGAGGTCGAACGCGCGGCGGATCTCCTCCATACGCCCGACGAGGAAATAGCTGTATGTCCCGTCCGTTCCGACGATGATATGGTCGTAGAGGCGGATATTGTTCATGGAGCAGACGACCTGCATCTGCGCGGTGAACTTATCGTCTGCGGCAGAGGGCGCCGCGGGCGCCTTCGGGTGGTTGTGCGCGACGACCAGCCCCGCCGGCCTGCGCGACGCGAGAAAGGCATTGACCTCTTCGGGCGCAAGAGAAGCCCTGTCCGAGGCGCGCACGCCGAAGCGCTTGCCCGAGAGGATGTGCTGCTGCGCGTCGAGCGCAAACAATTCGACGACCTCCTCTTGCAGCGATGCGTATCGCTCGAACAGAAAGCCGGAAAAATCGCGCACGTTGAACAGCCGCGGCAGCGATTCGCTGTTCTTTTTCAGGCGATCACACAAAATGGAAATGCAGCGCAGATACGCCGCCGTCTCCGTCCCGATGCCGTCCACGTTCAGAAGCTCCTCGAAGCTCGCGCGCATGAGGCCGTCCAGCGAGACGAACTCCGTGAGCAGTTCATGGGCAAGCGGATTGGTGTTTTTGCGCGGGATGGCATTGAACAAGAGGATCTCGAGCAGCTCGTGATCCTGCAAATGTTCCGCGTCGCCAAGGCGCTCCAACATGCGCTTTCTGTGTCCCTCGTGCATAACCTCACCTTATTTTTATTGTATCATATTTTTCTGCGCTTTGCATCAAAAAAAGAACAACTTTCTTCCGTTAATTCAAAGAAATTGATAAAAGACTGCTTTCTTTCATGCCGCAAAACGACCGAAATACGGCAAATACTTGACAACTCATTTTACAAGGAGTATAATGAATTGAAATTGATTGGAGAAGCTGTATGACTGATTACTTCGAGCAAACCGTAAAGAGTATCTCCGAGAGCATCCGTTTCGATTCCTCTCTCACGGATCCGTCGCCTGACATGCCGTTCGGCAAAGGCGCGGCAGACTGTCTTTCACACTTCCTCACCCTGGCGCGGGACATGGGATTTGAAACAAAAAATTACGACAATTACATCGGCGAAGTGGCATACGGAACAGGTCCCGCCGAGTTTGCCATTCTCGCGCATCTGGACGTCGTGCCCGCGGGCAGCGGCTGGACAAAGTCCCCCTTCGGCGGCGAAATCGTCGACGGAAAGATCTGGGGCAGAGGCGCAATGGACGACAAAGGCCCCGCATTTTGCGTCCTGTATGCCTTAAAGGCGCTCAAAGACGAGGGTTTTATCCCTGCAAAACGCATCCGCTTTCTTTTGGGATGCAACGAGGAATCCGGCTGGGCATGTATCGATCACTTCAATGAAGTCTCTCATATGCCTGAGGAAGGGTTTTCCCCCGACGGGAACTTTCCCGTCATCTATGCGGAAAAGGGCATCCTGCATGTGCGGCTGCACTTTCCTGTCAAAAATCCCCCGTTCAGCTATCTCTCCGGCGGGACGAGCGTCAACATGGTGTGCGCCGAGTGTTCCGCGACGCCGCGTACTCTCACGGCCACCCGCGCCCGCGAGCTCGGGCTGGAGATCAGGGGCAAGAAGATCATTGCCCACGGCAAATCCGCGCACGGCTCGACGCCGGAACTGGGGAAGAATGCCATCCTTCCCATTCTTACATTTTTTGAGCATAAAAACGCCGATGTCAAAAAGGTCATCGACTGCCTGTTCCGCGACAGCTGCGGGCTGACCGAGCTGACGGATGAGACGGGAAAGCTTACCCTTTCCCCCGACATTGTCAAGTTCCGGAAAGGCGAATTGCAGGTCATCTGCGACATCCGCTATCCCGCGACCATCCCCTATGCGGAAGTCGTGGAAAAGCTGAAAAAGATGAACGTCAAGTACGAAACGTTGCACCACCAGGCGCCGCTCATGCAGCCGAAGGACAGCGCGCTTGTACAGATACTTCTGAAGGCGTACGAGGACAGCACGGGAGAGACCGCGCAGCCGATCGCCATCGGCGGCGGTACCTATGCGCGGGCTTTGCAGCGCGGCGTGGCGTTTGGTCCCGAGATGGAGGGCGACGAACCCGTCATACACCAGGCGAACGAATACATCACGATGGAGCGCGTCCGTCTTCTCTTGGACGTATACAGACAAGCGATCTATGAATTGACAAAATAAAACGATCTGCGTGTTCTGACGAGCACGCAGATCATCTTTTTAAAAAATTTTTTTGATAAAAACCATAAAAATGCTTGCAAAGGGATAGAAGATATGCTATAATGACAAAGCTTTCGACGAGGCCTTGTGGTCAAGCGGTTAAGACGGCGCCCTCTCACGGCGCAATCCCGGGTTCGATTCCCGGCAAGGTCACCA
>CALVWM010000040.1 GCA_944367185.1 uncultured Clostridia bacterium
CCCATGAGCAAACCGAGGACAAAACTGGAAAAGCGCGTCGGCATTCAGAACACGCTCGAAGGCTACCGCCGCTTTGATTACGATTATATCCCGTTCGGAACATATACCATGCCCGATGCTTCGTATCCGTATCGGCACAAGGGGGCGGGTAAGGCTGCGGAAATGACGCTTCGCGGCGTGCTGCGAGTGTTTGGCCCGCTGCTTCTGAAGGTCGTGTACGGCTGCCGCGTCGAGGGAAAGGAGCACCTGCGCGCGCTTCGTCAGAAAAAACAGGGCGCGATCTGTGTGACGAACCACATTGCCTACCTCGATACGCTGTTCGTGCGGCAGGCGATCGGACACTTCCATACCTATTTCACGATGGCGCCCTGGAACAGCAAGCGCGGTTTGGGCGGTTGGTTCATTCGCCGAGGGGGGATGTGGGCGTTCAGTGCCGATCTTGCCGCGATGCGCAATCTCATGCATGAGATGAAGACCAGGCTGGAAGAGGGGGGGATCGTTCATTTTTACGCCGAACAGGCGATGTGGACCAACTACCAAAAGCCCCGCCCCATGAAGGACGGCGCCTTCTACTATGCCGTGCGCTACAACGTCCCCGTGCTCCCCGTGTTCTTCACATTCAAGGTCAACAAAAAGGGGTGCATGCGCAGGCTGGTCATCCATATCCTTCCCCCGGTTGCGCCCGACGCCTCGCTTCCCCGCAATGAGCGCGCGGGACGGCTGAAGGAGCAGGCGCAGGCGGCGTGGACGACGTGCTATGAACGTGCGTACGGAACAGCGCTCGAGTATCTGCCCGACCGCAGGCGCAATGCAAAGTGAGTCTTGCCGGCGGGCGCAACGTGCGCCTTGGCACGAAAACGTGTGACCGTTTGCAAAAAATCAAACAACAAACGCCCGCCTTCCGCAACAGCGGAAGGCGGGCGTTTACTTTGGGAGGGCAGTCCGCATCCGAGAGAATGCGAAAAGACCGATGTTCAGCAAGGGAAAGTGTCCGGCAAAAGCAGGCATTTACGCCTCGGGCGGATCGTCGGCGATGTTCGTGTAGCGTTCGCGCTTGGATTCGCCCCATTCGAGTTTGCTCTTTTTGCGAATATTCCAAAGACCGTTGATATAGATGGGGATATATTCAAGGATATACAGCGGCGCAAAAAGAAGCGTGCCTAATTTTTCCCAGAAAGAAAGAATTGTGAACGCTTCGCGGCTGGCGGTCATGGCAAGCAGACTGTAAATAAACAGCAGAACATACATGACGGCGAAGGGCGTGACGATGAGGAACAGGATGGATTTCATCATGAGCGCGGGTTTGTCGTCGACGGCATAGATACCCGCGAGGGCACAGCCTGCCACAATGGTGAAGATGGAGGCAGCGGCAAAGAACGCCAGCGGATATACACCGTACAGACACTCAAATTCGCCGCGGTTCATCTTGCCGCGCGCCTTTGCCTGCGCTTTGATCTGCTTTTTGTATTTCTCATCGCACTGCGCGTAGCCCGTCAGCCAGCGCAGGCGGCGCTTGTAGTTATCGCGGTGACTGAGCGCTTCCTCGGTGTACAATACCGCGTACGGCCAATACATGGAACGGAAACCCTTCAGAAGCCCGTCCAGCCGCAGCTCGTAATCTTCGGTCAGCGTACGGTAGGGCCATCCGCCGATCTTTTGAACAAGTGATCGCCGGATCATCATGCCTTGTCCGCACAGGGTAAGGGGAATGTCGCGCGCCGTACGGTAGCGGTTTCCCAGATCATCCAGCATTGCCCAGGTCAGTGCGGAGTTGTTGGAAAATACCGTGCGCTTGGACCGGTCGCCCAGACAGTTTTTGATATATTTTCGCGTCAGGAAGATGTCGTGCTCGTTTTCCAATGCGTTGTTGAGCTCCGTCATGTAGTTGGGCGCAAGTACGCCGTCCGCATCAACGATGACGAACGCGTCATATCGTTCCATTTCCTCGGGTGCGAGCGACTTGAAAAATGCGTCCAGCGCATCGCCCTTGCAGGACTGTTCCGGCACGACGAGAACGCGTGCGCCCAGTTCTTTCGCCATGGCGATGGTGGGGTCGTCGGGATCTTTGACGATGACGTTTATGTCAAAATAATCCCTGTCGTAGTCCTGTTTTTTGATCGAGGCAAACAGATCGCCGATGACGGCGCTCTCGTTGCGCGCGGGAATGACCATGCCGATCCTGCGCTTTTCCTGCGCGCGCACATAGCGCGGCTTTTTGAAGGCATAGAAAAAGCCGACCAGCTTGGGAATATATGCGAGAAATGAGGCGACTGCCAATACGATGTATGCGATCAGAAATCCGTCAAACAATGTCATCGCGACGAACCCTCCCATTCCGTCCTGCGTTCATTATATCCCAGCCGCAGCGAAAAATCAACTGTTTTTTGAAAAAAACGTCATAGAAAAGCATGACTTTCCTTGATTTTGTCAAGCAAACCGCATAAATTGCAAAGAAATGAAACGATCATGTTTCGTCGATGCAGAGAATGTAGTTGGCTGTTCACGAATTTTCTCACGCAAAGGCGTGATAAAATTCTGTGATCTGAGGGGGAGGCGTGGGCGCGCACAAGTTGACTGTATCTCCCCCTCTCGCCGCAAACGAGAAGGACTTACAATATTGTTTGCGGCAATTCGCCTTCTCTCTCAAGTGCTTCCGCGCAAATTGAGTCCCGCTGCAGAAAGGCGCGACTTTCCTTGCGGCGCAATGATAGCAAAAGGCGAAAACAGCCTCCTCCGAAAACCGGGAAATCCATTTATATGCAAAAACATTTTTGAAAAGAGATTTTTGCGAAAAGAAAAAAGCGACCCCGCGGGTCGCTTTTCATATTGTCTGTGTTCAGATCGTCTTTTCTCAGAACGCGCACTTTTGGGTGAGGAAGGCGATGACCTCGTCCGCGTTCATGCGCACCTGCTCCATGCTGTCCCTGTCGCGCACGGTGACGGTCCCGTCTTCGAGCGTCGTGAAGTCGATGGTCAGGCAGTAGGGGGTGCCGATCTCGTCCTGACGGCGGTAGCGCTTGCCGATCGAACCCGCCTCGTCATAGGTGACGGAGAAGTGCTTTTTAAGCTTTGCCAGCAGCTCTTTTGCGGGCGCCGCAAGATTCTTCTGCAGGGGCAGGACGGCAGCCTTGTACGCCGCGATCGCAGGGTGGAAGTGCATGACGTTTCTGACCTCGCCGTTTTCCAGCGTCTCCTCGTCGTACGCCTCGGAGAGGATGGCGAGCATGAGGCGGTCTGCGCCGATGGAATATTCGATGACGTAGGGGATGTACTTCTCGCCGCTGACGGGGTCGATATAGGTGAGCGACTTGCCCGAGTACTCCTGATGGCGCGAAAGGTCGTAGTCGGTGCGGTTGTGGATGCCGTTGAGCTCGTTCCAGCCCATCGGGAACTCGTACTGAATGTCGCACGCCTCTTTTGCGTAGTGGGCGAGCTTGTCGTGGTCGTGGAAGCGAAGGTGCTCGGGGTTAAATCCGAGGTCGAGAAGGAACTGCCATGCGCGCTGTTTGAATTCGGCATAGTACGCGCTGTCCGTGCCCTCTTTGCAGAACCACTGGTGTTCCATCTGTTCGAACTCGATGGTGCGGAAGATGAAGTTTCCGGGCGTGATCTCGTTGCGGAACGCCTTGCCGATCTGCGCGATGCCGAAGGGGACCTTGGCGCGCGTCGTGCGCTGCACGTTGAGGAAGTTGACGAACTCGCCCTGCGCCGTCTCGGGGCGCAGGTAGATCTTGTTCTGGCTCTCGTCGGTGACGCCGCGCGAGGTCTCAAACATTAAATTGAAGGTGCGTATCGGCGTCCAGTCGCACTTACCGCAGACGGGGCAGCAGACGTGGTGCTCGTTGATGTACGCCTCCATCTCCTCGTTGGTCATCAGGTCGGGATTGACCTTGCCCTTGGAGTGTGCCTCGATGAGGTTGTCGGCGCGGTGACGGCTCTTGCAGTTCTTGCAGTCCATCTTGGGGTCGGAAAAGCTCGCGGTGTGCCCGCTCGCCTCCCAGACGCGCGCGTTCATGAGGATGGCGGCGTCCACGCCGTAGGAATTGTCGCTCTCCTGCACGAAGCGCTTCCACCATGCGCGCTTGACGTTGTTTTTGATCTCCACGCCCACGGGACCGTAGTCCCAGGTGTTGCCCATGCCGCCGTAGATCTCGCTGCCGGGGAAAATGATGCCGCGCGCCTTGCACAGCGCGACGAGCTTGTCCATCGTGACTGTTTTGTTTGCCATGATCGTAGTCCTTGTCGTCTTTCGGGCGATCCGTCTGACCGGACGCCCTGTTTTTTTGGTATTATACTCTAAAAATCGGCGAATGGCAAGCAAATTGTGCGCGGCGGGAAAAATACGCCGATTTTTCCCGCCGCGCAGGCGTTTGGCGGCATGTCTGTTTTTGCTTATACGATCTATAACCGGAACGAAAGCGCGGTAAGGGACAGAAATTTTGCAAAAGGCTTACAAAACGGTATCATTTTCCGCGTAAATATGCTATAATCGTAAAAAATTGTTTGCAACATCCGAGGGAATTTCTATGGCAGAAGCGACAAACTTTATCGAACAGATCATCGACGAAGACCTTGCAGAGGGCAAAGTCACGGCAATCCAGACGCGGTTCCCGCCCGAACCCAACGGGTATCTGCATATCGGGCACGCCAAGAGCATGTTCGTCAATTTTGGTACGGCGGAGAAGTACCACGGCAAGTGCAATCTCTTCTTTGACGACACCAACCCGAGCAAGGAAAAGACGGAGTTCGTGGACGCCATCCGCCGCGACATCACCTGGCTGGGCTATCATTGGGCAAAGGAGGTGTACGCCTCCGACTTCTTTGACATCATCTACGAATTTGCGGAACGGCTGATCCTGGAGGGCAAGGCGTTCGTGTGCGACCTGTCCGCCGAGGAGATCAGGCAGACCCGCGGCACGCTCACCGAGCCGGGCGTGGAAAGCCCTTACAGAAACCGCACGCCCGAGGAGAATCTTCGCCTCTTCCGCGAGATGAGGGCGGGCAAGTATGCCGACGGCGAAAAGTGCCTGCGCGCCAAGATCGACATGGCGTCGCCCAACGTCAACATGCGCGACCCCGTCATCTACCGCATCCTGCACGCTTCTCATCACCGCACGGGGGATAAGTGGTGCATCTATCCCATGTACGACTATGCGCACCCCATCTGCGACTACCTGCAGGGCGTGACGCACTCTCTGTGCACGCTGGAGTTTGAGGATCACCGCCCGCTCTATGACTGGGTGGGCATCACGCTGGGCTTCTCGCCCAAGCCCCGCCAGATCGAGTTCGCGCGTCTCAATATGACCAACCTCGTCATGAGCAAGCGCTACCTCAAAAAGCTGGTCGAGGACGGCTCGGTGCACGGCTGGGACGATCCCCGCATGCCCACGCTGGCAGGGCTGAGAAACCGCGGCATCCCCGCCGCCGCCATCCGCGACTTCTGCGCGCGGGCGGGCGTCTCCAAGGCGCAGTCGGAGTGCGACATCTCCTACTTCGAGGCGGTCGTGCGCGAGGATCTCAACGCGGGCGCGCCCCGCGCCATGGCGGTCGTCGACCCGTTGAAGCTGGTCATCACCAACTATGAAGGCAGCGAAGAAGTGGACTACGAGATCAACCCGACCGACCCTGCGGCGGGCACCCGCCCCGTCACCTTCGGCAAGGTGCTGTATATCGAGCGCGGCGACTTCTCCCTCGATCCGCCGCCCAAGTACCACCGCTTAAAGATCGGCGGCGTGGCGCGCCTCAAGAGCGCCTATATCGTGCGCTGTGACGAGGCGGTCACCGACGAAGCGGGCAACGTCACCGAAATTCACTGCACCTACCTGCCCGAGAGCCGCAGCGGGCACGACACGAGCGGCGTCAAGGCGAAGGGCGTGCTGCACTGGGTGAACGCGGAGACCTGTGTGGACGCGGTGCTCAAGCAGTACGATCACCTTCTGAAGGACGCCGACTACGCGGGACAGGATTTCTCCGAGCGCATGAATCTTGACAGCGAGCACGTCTTTTCTGTCAAGGCGGAACCCTACCTCGCCGAGGCGGAGGAGGGGACTGCCTTCCAGCTCATGCGCACGGGCTACTACAAGACCTGCCGCGAAGGAGATAAGCTCTGCCTTTCGGAGATCGTCTCCTTAAAGGATAACTTCAACAAATAAGCTCATATTTTGCCGCCGCAAAGGGCATACTGCCTTCGTGACGACGTTGGACGAGAGAACGGGCGCGCTTTTGGAGCGCCTCGGCGATCTGTGCACGGGCGGCGGCTATCATCTTCTGGAGGAAGCGGACCTTGCGGGCTTTGTGCCCGAGGGGACGCTCCCGGAGACGCTCTCCTATCTTGCGGACTGCCGCTGTATCGAGCTGCGCTATGCCGAGGAGGAAACATACTGTCTGAGAATGCTCCCCGCGGGCCGCGTGCAGGCGGCCTGCGCGCGGGAACGTGTACGGGAGAGTGCGGCGCGTATTCGAAAAACGGCGCTCGCCGCCTTTTTGGGCGCGCTCGCGGGCAGTATCCTCTGTCTTGTACCTCTCCTCGTCCTGCTCGTGCGGGGGTGAGTATGTGGAACGCGACGCTGGACAGACGGGAAAATGAAGTCATGCGCGCCCTTTTGACGCTTTCGGCGGGAAGGGCGCGCTTTCTTGCTGCGCCCGGAGAGGTCATCGCGCTTGCAAAGGGTGTGGACGAGGCGGCGCTCGAGCGTACGCTCGCCTCGCTCGCGCAGGACGGGTATGTGGACTACGTCTGCACCGCGCGCAAGGGGGAGCCGACCTACGTCGTCGAACTGCGCCCCAAGGGCAGAAGCTTTGCCCGCACTGCGCACACCGACCGCCGTCGCGTCGTCTTGAAGCTGCTTCTGGCGGCGGCCTGCGGGCTCGCCTCCGCGCTCATCGGTCTTGTTCTCAAGCTGCTTTTTTCGTGATCTTCCCGCTTGACAAATGGCGGGATTTCCATTATAATAATAAAGTACAAACTTTTGTTTGCGAACGCCGCGCTGCGGCATCTTGTGGAAACATCTGTATGGCACAAATTGGTTATACCCATCACGATTTTCAGCTCAAAGCGCCGTTCGCGCCGACGGGCGATCAGCCGCAGGCGATCGAAAAGCTCACCGAGGGCGTGCTGGACGGCATCCGCACGCAGGTCCTCGTGGGCGTCACGGGCAGCGGCAAGACGTTCACAATGGCGAACGTCATCAAAAACGTGGGGCGTCCCGCGCTCGTCATTGCGCACAACAAGACGCTCGCGGCGCAGCTGTGCAACGAATTCCGCGCCTTTTTCCCCGAAAACCGCGTGGAGTACTTCGTCTCCTACTACGACTACTACCAGCCCGAGAGCTATATCCCCTCGACGGATACCTATATCGAGAAGGACTCGTCCACCAATGACGAGATCGATAAGCTCCGCAACGCGGCGACCTGCTCTCTGGGCGAGCGGGACGACGTCATCGTCGTCTCCTCCGTCTCCTGCATCTACGGTCTGGGCGCGCCCGAGGAGTTCTTCCGCCTCGGCATCTCCCTGCGCCCCGGCGACACGCTCGCGCGCGACGAGCTGCTTGCCAAGCTCGTCGGCATCCAGTATTCGCGCAACGATATCGACTTCAAGCGCTCCACCTTCCGCGTGCGGGGGGATGTCGTGGAGATCTTCCCCGCGTCCAATTCCGAAGTCGCCGTGCGCGTGGAGTTCTTCGGTGACGAGATCGACAGTATTTCCGAGATCGACGTCACGACGGGCAAAGTCCTCTCGGGGCTCAGGCACGCCGTCATCTTTCCCGCCAGCCACTATGCCGTGGGGACGGAGCGGCTTTTATCTGCGCTCACGATGATCGAGGAGGATTTAAAGGGCGAAGTCAAGGCGTTTGAGGATGCGGGCAAGCTTTTAGAGGCGCAGCGCCTCTCCCAGCGCACCGAGCACGATCTGGAGATGCTGCGGGAGATCGGCTACTGTTCGGGCGTGGAAAATTATTCCAGATACTTTGACGGGCGCGCCCCGGGCGAGCCGTCCTTTACTCTGCTCGACTACTTCCCCGAAAACTTCCTCGTCTTTATCGATGAGAGCCATATGACCATTCCGCAGATCCGCGCCATGTACAACGGCGACCTCGCGCGCAAGAAAAACCTTGTAGAATACGGTTTCCGCATGAAGTCTGCATTTGACAACCGCCCTCTGACGTTTGAGGAGTTCGACGCGCGCGTGCCGCAGATGATCTGCGTCTCCGCGACGCCCGCGCCCTATGAACTGGAGCAGGCGGGGCAGGTCGTGGAGCAGCTCATCCGTCCCACGGGGCTTTTGGATCCCCCCGTCACGGTCAAGCCGACCAAGGGGCAGATCGACGATCTTCTGAGCGAGGTCAACACGGTCGTGGGGCAGGGCGGCAGGGTTCTGGTCACGACTTTGACCAAACGTATGGCGGAAAATCTGACCGACTACTTAAAGGAGAACGGTGTCAAGGTGCGCTACATGCACTCGGATATCGACGCCTTAGAGCGCATCGACATCGTCAACGGACTGCGCGCCGGGGAGTTCGACGTGCTGTGCGGCATCAACCTGCTCCGCGAGGGGCTGGATCTTCCCGAAGTGCGCCTCGTCGCCATTCTGGACGCGGACAAGGAGGGCTTTTTGCGCAGCGAGACCTCGCTCGTGCAAACGATCGGCAGAGCCGCGCGCAATGCCGAAGGGCGGGTCATCATGTACGCGGACGAGATGACGGGCAGCATGGAGCGCGCCATCGGCGAGACCAACCGCCGCCGCGCCATCCAGCAGCAATACAACGAAGAGCACGGCATCACGCCAAAGACCATCGTCAAGTCGGTCGCGGAGACGCTCTCGGTGACGACCAAGGCGAAGCGGGCGGCGGACGTCAAGAAGAAGGACATCCCCGAGGAGATCGAAAAGTTAAAGGCGATGATGAAGATCGCCTCCGCGCAGCTCGACTTCGAGCGCGCCATCGAGATCCGCGAGATGATCAATGAACTTCGAAAAAGAATGAGATAAAAAGTTCACGAATTTTCTCACGCAAAGGCGTGACAAAATTCCGTGATTTGAGGAAGAGGCTGCCGGCACGGAGCAAACTCCTAACGGCACCTCTTCCTCTGCGGGCGAACCTTAAGGGCTTACAATTATAGTTCGCCCGCATTCACCATCTCCACCCAAGCTGCGTCAGCAGCAAATAGGGGCATACTGCGCAGGGAAACCCTGCTTGTATCTGAGATTCATAGCAAGGACAGCGCATCCTGTATGCCTCCCATGAAATGCCGAAGGCATTTTAGGGGAGGTGACGGGCGACAGCCCGTCGGAAGGGTTACTAACCCCATGAAATCAACCCCTTCGTCTGCTCCGCAGACACCTCCCCTAAACCTTTGGTTCAGGGGAGGCAAGAAAAGCGCAGTGTCCTTGCTATCAAATACGGGAAAAGGCTTCACTTGTTATGCCTTTTCCGCCCCAATTTGCGCGGGAGCGCTTTGGGGAAAGAGTGAATGCGCAGGGGCTAAATTGTGAGCCCTTAAAATCCCTGCGCAGAAAGAAAACGAGCCGTAGTCTTGTCGCGGCGGCGTTTTCTCTGAACCTCACGGCGGAGATTTTTGCCTTTGCAAAAAGATTCGCGTGAATATTTTTGGAGGTTTTTTATGAAAATCGCCGTTGATATCGATGACACTTTGAATGCAGTGGACAGAGTCCGCTATGCGAGCGAGTATATTCGTCGCAACAATCTGCCCTTCAAGCTCGTCGATCCGCATGCGAATAAGCTCGTCGACGTGTACGACTGGACGCTCGATGACGTGCTGCTCTTTGTCAGAGAGGGCGGCGGAATTACGGCGTTCACGGATGCGCCTGCGCGCAAGAACGCGGCGGCGGTTCTCGAAGGTTGGCGCGAGGCGGGATACGAGGTCACCGTGCTCACGTCGCGCCTTGCCTCCTTCTTCGGCAATCCCGAAAAACTCTCCCGCGACTGGCTGGAAAAGCGGCATATCCCCTACGATCACCTCGTCGCCGCCTGCGAGGACAAGGCAGGCTACTGCGCCGAACACGGGATTCGGATCCTGGTGGACGACAGCCTGGAGCACTGCCTTGCCGCACAGGAAAAGGGCGTCTACGCCGTGCTTGCCGTCGGGCGGCACAACATTGCGCGCGCGGGCGAGGTGCGCTACGGCGGCGCGACGTGGAAACAGATCGACGCGGTCGTCAGGCATATTGTCTTTCTTGCAGAGAGAATAGCACATTCATGAGAAGGGTTCACGAATTTTCTCACGCAAAGGCGCAATTCCGTGATCTGAGGAAGAGGCTGCCGACACGGAGCGTGCTCCTGACGGCACCTCTTCCTCTCGCCGCAAACAGGAAGGGCTTACAATATAGTTTGCGGCGATTCACCATCCCTTCTTGGCAGCGCCAAGGTAGTGCGCTGCCTGCGGTCACGAAATCGCCGCTGAAAAAGGCGATTTCTTAGTTCAGCGTGCGCGAACAGCACACCGTGCTGTTCGCATGACGCACGCTTCACCCCATGCCGCTAAAGCAGCAAATGGGGGCATACTGCGCAAAATTGCGATTTTGCTTGTATCTGAGATTTATAGCAAGGGCGCTGCGCTTTTCTTGCCTCCCCTGAAATGCCGAAATACCTAATAAACTCGCAAAAATCTTTTCTTTGAAAAGATTTTTGCGAAAGGGGATTTACATATCAGCGCGCTTCGCGGGTCGCGGAGCGCAAAGCTTTGCTTGCAAAAGGTTTGATTTATGAAAGAAGAAATCTTTGTCAAGGGCGCCAAGGAAAACAACCTCAAGAATATTGACGTCCATATCCCCCGCAATACGCTCACCGTGTTCACGGGGCTTTCCGGCTCGGGCAAGTCCACGCTCGCCTTCGATACTATCTTCGCGGAGGGGCAGCGCCGCTATATGGAGAGCCTTTCGTCCTATGCGCGCCAGTTCCTCGGCATGATGGAAAAGCCCAACGTGGAGAGCATCGACGGACTTTCACCCGCCATTTCCATCGACCAGAAGACGACGTCCAACAACCCTCGCTCGACGGTGGGTACGGTCACGGAGATCTACGACTATCTGCGTCTCTTGTTTGCGCGCGTCGGCACGCCGCACTGCCCTAAATGCGGGCGGGAGATCAGGCGCCAGACCGTGGACGAGATCGCAGACCGCGTCATGGAGATGCCCGCAGGCAGCAAGATCCTCGTCAACGCGCCCGTCGTGCGCGGCAGAAAGGGCGAGTACGTCAAGGAGCTTTCCGCGTGGAAGAAGAGCGGCTATGTGCGCGTCAAGATCGACGGCATTGTCTACGACCTGCAGGAAGAGATCAGGCTGGATAAGAATGTCAAGCACAATATCAGCGTGGTCATCGACCGCCTTGTCGTCAAAGAGGGCATCTTAAAGCGGCTCACGGAGAGCCTGGAGACCGCGCTGCGCCTTGCGGACGGGCTGGTCACGATCGACTGTGGCGGCGAGGAGACGCTCTATTCCTCCCGCTATGCCTGCCCGCACTGCAACATTTCCATTGAGGAGATCGAACCCCGCCTCTTCTCCTTCAATACGCCCTGGGGCGCCTGCCCCGAATGTACGGGGCTTGGATTCAAGCAGTCGGTGGACGCCGACCTCATCTGTCCCGACCGCACCAAGACGCTGCGCGAGGGAGCCATCCGCATCAGCGGCTGGAACCTCGACTCCTCCACCGTCACGCAGATGTATCTGGAGGGACTGTCCAAGCGCTACGGCTTTTCCATGGATGTCCCCGTCAAGGATCTTCCCGAGGACGTGTTCAACTTGCTCATGTACGGCAACGACGGCGAAAAGATCGATCTCGATTACCGTTCCCGCACTTTTCATTCCAGCTATAAGAGCGCGTGGGAGGGTTTCGTCAACAACTTGCAGCGCCGCTACAATCAGACGAGCTCGGTGAGCGTCAAATGGGATATCGAGCGGTACATGCGCACGTCCGACTGCCCCGTCTGTCACGGCAAGCGTCTGAAAAAGGAGGCGCTCGCCGTCACAGTGGGGGGCAAGAATATCGCCGAGGTCTGCGACCTGCCTGTCAGACAGATCGCCGCCTTCCTGGACGGGCTGCAGCTCACGGGCGCGCAGCACGCCATTGCGGACATCATCTTAAAGGAGATCAAGAGCCGCCTCAACTTCCTCGTCGGCGTGGGGCTGGACTATCTCACCCTCTCGCGCAACGCCTCGACGCTCTCAGGCGGCGAGAGCCAGCGCATCCGTCTCGCCACGCAGATCGGCAGCGCGCTGACGGGGGTCTTGTATATCCTCGACGAACCCAGCATCGGCCTGCACCAGCGCGACAACGAAAAACTGCTCGCGTCCTTAAAAGGACTGCGCGATCTGGGCAACACGCTCATCGTCGTCGAGCACGACGAGGACACCATGCGTGCGGCGGACTATATCGTGGACATCGGACCCAGGGCGGGCGTGCACGGCGGCGAGGTCGTCGCCTGCGGTACCGTCGAGGACATCATGAACGAGCCGCGCTCCATCACGGGCGACTTTCTGGCGGGGCGCAGGAAGATCGAGATCCCGCCCGTCAGAAAGCAGCCGGACGGCAGATGGCTGGAAGTCGAGGACTGCCGTCAGAACAATTTAAAGGGTATCACGGCGCGCGTCCCTGCGGGGCTGATGACGGCGGTGACGGGCGTCTCGGGTTCGGGCAAGTCCTCGCTCGTCAATGAGATCATTCTGCCCATCCTCGCCGACAACCTGAACGGCGCGCGGCTGCCTACGGGCAAGAGCGGGGCGTTCCGCGGGCTGGAGTACTTTGACAAGGTCATCGCGATCGACCAATCACCCATCGGCAGGACGCCGCGCTCCAACCCCGCCACCTATACGGGCGTGTTCACCGCCATCCGCGAGCTGTTTGCAGCGACGCAGGACGCCAAGATGATGGGCTTCAAGGCGGGCAGGTTCTCCTTCAACGTTGCGGGCGGCAGGTGCGAAAACTGCCAGGGTGACGGCATCATGAAGATCGAAATGCACTTCCTGCCCGACGTCTACGTCCCCTGCGAGGTGTGCGGCGGCAAGCGCTACAACCGCGAGACGCTGGAAGTCAAGTACAAGGGCAAGTCGATCGCCGACGTTCTCGACATGACCATCGAAGAGGCATGCGAGTTTTTTGGACCCGTGCCCTCCATCTACAACAAGCTCTCTACGCTCAATGAGGTGGGACTGGGGTATATCAAGCTCGGGCAGAGCGCGACGACGCTCTCGGGCGGCGAGGCGCAGCGCGTCAAGCTCGCGACGGAGCTTTCCAAGCGCTCCACGGGACGCACTTTCTATATCCTCGACGAGCCGACGACAGGCCTGCACAGCTACGACGTGGAAAAACTGGTCAAGATCCTGCTTCGTTTCCGCGACAACGGCAACACGGTGCTGGTCATCGAGCACAACCTGGACGTCATCAAGGTGGCGGATCGGATCATCGATCTGGGCCCCGAGGGGGGCGACGGCGGCGGCACGATCATCGCCGAGGGCTCGCCCGAACAGATCGCCGACTGCGAGCAGTCGTACACGGGGGAATTTTTGAAGAAAATGCTTTGCTCACGCGAATAGGTTCACAAGTTTTTCCGCGAACTGACGCGGAAAAACTTCGTGAGATTGAGAAAAACCCAACAGTCGCCTGCGGCTTTGTGTTCGGTTTTCCTCGCCGATGGGTTTGGCAACAGTTTAGCCCCCATCGGCTCACCTTTCCGCTTAAGCGCTCCCGCGCAAATTAGAATTACCATATTTCTCACAAAAATATTTTCGGAGAAAAGATTTTTGTGAAGAGGAGCCGCAACGGCGCATAGTTGGACTTTGCGTTTGCGCAAAGTCTTGAAAGCAAAGTTTGCGGCGACGAAAAAGGCATAACAAGTGAAGCCTTTTTTCGCGTAATTATAGCAAAGGGCAGACTTGCCTCCCCTGACTTTGTTAGGGGAGGTGGCTGCGAAGCAGACGAAGGGGTGGAGAAATATTTCTTGCGTCAAAATTATAGCAACAAAACGGACAAAATCTCATAACGGGAGGGGAATATGGTCAATTGCAAGATGCAGAAACTGGGCGAGGAACGCTCGGTCATCCGCGAGATCTTTGAGTACGGCAACAAGCGCAAACAGGAGATCGGCGCGGACAAGGTCTTTGATTTCTCGCTGGGCAACCCCAGCGTGCCCTCGCCCGACGCGGTCAATGCCGAGGCGATCAGATTGCTGGGGAGCATGCCGTCGGTCGCGCTGCACGGCTACACGTCGGCGGCGGGCGCGCCCGATGTCAGGGAAGCGGTCGCGGACTATATCCGCACGGCGTTCGGTGTCCCCATGTCCGCGTCGCTTATCTACATGACGTGCGGGGCGGCGGCGTCGCTCACGATCACGCTGAACGCCCTCTGCGAGGCGGGGGACGAGTTCATCGTCATTTCGCCCTACTTCCCCGAATACCGCGTGTTCATCGAGCAGGCGGGCGGCACGGTCGTCGAGGTCCCGGCGAATGAGGGCTTTCATCTCGACGTCGCGGCGATCGGGAACGCGATCACGCCGCATACCAAGGCGATCCTCCTGAATTCCCCCAACAATCCGACGGGCGCGGTATATACGCAGAAAGAACTCGCCGCGCTTTCCGCCATTTTGGTGCAAAAAAACGAGGGACGTGCCTCAAAAATCGTGCTAATTTCGGATGAGCCATACCGCGAACTCACCTACGGTGCGCAGGTGCCCTATCTCATGGCGCTCTATCCGCACACCGTCGTCTGCTATTCCTTTTCCAAGTCCCTCTCTCTTGCGGGCGAGCGCATCGGCTATATTGCGGTCTCGCCGCAGTGCGAAAACGCGGAGGCGCTGTTTGCCGCCGTCTGCGGCGCGGGCAGGGCGCAGGGGTATGTCTGCGCGCCCTCGCTCTTTCAGCGCGTCACGGCGAAGTGCCTGGGACAGTCGGGCGACATTGCCGCCTACCGCGAAAACCGCGATCTGCTGTACAACGCGCTTGTTCAGGATGGCTTCACATGCATCCCGCCCGAGGGTGCTTTCTACCTGTTCATGAAGTCCCCTGAGCCGGACGCCAAGGCGTTCTGTGAGCGCGCCAAGAAGTACGAACTGCTCCTCGTCCCGTCCGATAGCTTTGGTGTGGAGGGGTATGTGCGTATCTCCTACTGCGTCGCCAGAGAGACCATTGAAGGAAGCCTTCCCGCCTTCCGGCTGCTTGCCAAGGAGTACGGGCTGTAAAAAAAATACGGGCTGTAAAAACAAAGCGCGGCGCGCGCCCCGCAAAAGGGGCGCGCGCCGCGTTTTATGGTATGCGGAAAATTCTAAAGGGTCACGAGGAACATGACAAAGGGCAGCGTGACGACGGAGAGGATGGTCCCCGTTGCGTAGGCAGCGGCGGAGAACTCCTTTTCGCCGTTCATTTTCTCGGCAAAGGCGACCACGCTCGCCGCGGGCGGCATCGCCATGGCAATGACGGGCGCAAGAAGGACGTAAGGGGTCTCGGCGAAGACGCCCGTCAGCCTGAAGGGAAGGATGAGCAGGTAGGTGAGCGCCGCGGAGAGGATGAGCCGCACGAACGCCGCAAGATAGATGGTCTTATCCGCGAACATGGCGCGGGGAGAGAGCTCCGCGATGCGCACGCCCACGACCAGCATGGACAGGGGTGCGGTCATGCCGCCCGCATAGGTGACGATCTGTTGGAGCTCTGAAACTTCGTCCATGTTGAAGATATTGATTTCCGGCACGAGAAAGAGGATAAACCCGATGACAGAGCCGATCGTGCAGGGGTTGAGCAGCGCCTTTTTCAGCGAGATCTGCTTTTTGTCCTGCGTGATGAGATAGGCGCCCAGCGTCCAGATGAGCAGATTGAACGCGACGTTGAACACGGTGACGTACATCATCGCCTCGGAGTCGCCGCCCGTGAACATGTCGACAAAGGGGATGCCGACGAACGCGCAGTTGGAAAAGGTCCCGATGAACACCAGGACGTCCCGCTTGCGCCGATTTTCCTCCCCCTTCATAAAGAGAAAGCACAGTTTGGACGCGCCGAACGTCAGAAAGATCGCCGCGACCGAGAGGAGAAAGACCCATAAAAAGTTGAGAAGCGTCTCGCCCGAGGGAGCAACGGGGTCGACGGCGAACGCCTTGATGATGAGCATCGGCTGCGCAAAGCACAGAAGAATATTGGAGATCGAATACAGGCTCTCCGAGCGCACGAGGTTTGTCTTTTTCAAAATGAAGCCCGGCAGCGCGAATGCGAACAGAACGAGCATGATGAGCAGCACTTTTACGATGATGTCAAGCATAGGAAACTCCTTTTTCCGAGCGGGAATTATAGCACCTTGCCTGCGCGCAGGCAAGCGTTTTTGACGGGCGATCGACATTTTTTTGGTCTGATAGGATTTTTTTTGCAAAACACTTTGCAATTCCTCAAAACGGGTATATAATATAGGAGCAGAACAGGAGCGGGACGACGATACGGCAAAGCGGCAGGCGCCGTGCGCTGCTGTTCGGCTCGTTTGAAAACCTCGGCGGCAATGCCGTGCAGGCGGGCGTCGTTGCGGCGTACGGCGAGG
>CALVWM010000041.1 GCA_944367185.1 uncultured Clostridia bacterium
GGAAATTCCGCGAGGGCGCTTGTTGTAAATTTCAATTATTCTTCGCAGTTCTTTTTGAGGGTCGCAAGACTCTCGGAAAGCTCCTTGGGAAGTCTGTCGCCGAACTGCTTGTAGAACTCGGCGATCTCGTCCGCCTCGGCGCTCCAGCGCGCCTTGTCGACATAGAGAATGCTCTCCAGCGTGTCCACGGAGTAGTCAAGCCCCTCGAGGTCGATGTCCTTTGCGTAGGGAACATAGCCGATCGCCGTCTCCTGCGCGTCCACCGTGCCGGCGCAGCGCTTTAAGATCCAGTCGAGCACGCGCATGTTGTCGCCGAAGCCCGGCCACAGGAACTCGCCGTCCGCGTCCTGACGGAACCAGTTGACGTTGAAGATCTTGGGAGGGTTGGTCGCCTTCTTGCCCATTTCGATCCAGTGCGCGAAGTAGTCGCCCATGTGATAGCCGCAGAAGGGCTTCATCGCCATGGGGTCGTGACGGAGCACGCCCGTCGCGCCCGTTGCGGCTGCCGTCGTCTCGCTGGACATGATGGAACCGACGAACACGCCGTGATCCCAGTCGCGGGACTGATAGCAAAGGGGCGTAGTGGTCGCGCGGCGGCCGCCGAAGATGATCGCGTCAAGCGGCACGCCCTCCTTGGAGTTGAACGCCTCCGAAAGGCAGGGGCAGTTGACGGCGGGCGCCGTGAAGCGGGAGTTGGGATGCGCCGCCTTCACGCCGGAATCGGGCGTCCAGTCGTTGCCCAGCCAGTCGATGAGGTGTGCGGGCGCGGGTTTGGTAAGACCTTCCCACCAGACGGTGTTGTCCTCGGGATTGATCGCGACATTGGTGAAGATGGTGTTCTTTCTCGTCGCGGCGAGCGCGTTGGGATTGCTCTTTTCGTTGGTGCCGGGCGCGACGCCGAAGAAGCCGTTCTCGGGGTTGACCGCCCAGAGTCTGCCGTCCTCGCCGACGCGGATCCATGCGATATCGTCGCCGACGCATTCTACTTTATAGCCCATCTCAAGATAGTGCTTGGGCGGGATGAGCATGGCAAGGTTTGTCTTGCCGCAAGCGGACGGGAACGCCGCCGCGATATACCTCTTGCTGCCGTCGGGATAGGTCACGCCAAGAATGAGCATGTGCTCCGCCATCCAGCCCTCCTGCTTGCCGAGGTAGGACGCGATTCTCAGCGCGAAGCACTTCTTGCCCAGAAGCACATTGCCACCGTATGCGGAGTTGACGGAAATGATGGTGTCGTCCTCGGGGAAGTGCATGATGTAGCGCTTCTCGGGATCGACGTCGCACTTGCAATGGAAGCCCTTGATGAAGTCGCCGTCCTCTCCGAGCGCCTCGTAGCAGTCAAGCCCGACCCTCGTCATGATCGCCATATTGAGGACGACATAGATGGAGTC
Source organism: uncultured Clostridia bacterium (assembly GCA_944367185.1). GTDB lineage: Bacteria > Bacillota > Clostridia > Christensenellales > Borkfalkiaceae > Gallimonas. Next base: position 1,392 of record CALVWM010000041.1, read on the forward strand.
GGTGACCTCGATGCCGATCTTGGAGAAGGAAGAGCCGACAATGCCCATGGAATAGGGAATGACGTACATCGTTCTGCCCTTCATCTTGCCGCGCGCGATCTCGGCGCACATTGCATACGCTTCCTTGGGGTCAATCCAGTAGTTGTTGGGACCTGCGTTGTCCTTATCCTTGCAGCAGATGAACGTGCGCGCTTCGACGCGGGCGACGTCGTTCTCGGCGGTGCGGTGATAATAGCAGCCGGGGAGTTTCTCCTGATTGAGTTTGATGATCTCGCCCGTCTCGCACGCCTCTTTGCGAAGCGCCTCGAGCTGTGCCTCGCTGCCGTCGATCCAGACGATCTGATCGGGGCAGGCGAGCTTCGCGCTCTCTTCAACGAACGCGATCACCTTCTTGTTCGTGGTAGGGTATGCCATATATTTCCTCCTGAAAAACTTTCTGATCATAAACAAACGGACGCCTCGCATCCCAGCATATAGTATATCACAAATTTCGCTCTTTGTAAAGAAAAACAGACAATTTTCGGCGAAAATCCACGCATGTAATTTGCATGTTTCCGATAAAAGCAATCGGAATATTATATAAAAAAAGCGGAGCGCACGATCTTACGCCCCGCATGGAACCATCTCACATCAAGACTTCCGCTTTCATATCTGCTATGATTTACTCGATACTTGTCTGTATATATTCTCCCGTATCTGCATCCTGAAAAACGATCCATGCGCCGCTGTCTTCCGTAAAAGGCGAAAGAGGCACAAAGACCGCACGCTCCCCCATTTCTTCCGGACGTTTGCCGAAAACGGCAACACACAAATAACGCGGGATCCCTTCCTCATAGATGATCCCGAGAAGCGCGTCTCCCTGCTTCACCCACTCCGACCGCGGAAAAATCGCAAGAAGGCGGGGATCTCTTTCGCCGCGGAAGAGCTCGTCCAGGCGGTCTTTGACCGAATAGTAATATGTAAGCGTGCCGCGCGGACGAGCAAAAGCGTCGCGCGCATCGCCGTGAGCCGCCGCCCCGTCCGTCTGCGCATCCGCAGGCGGAGCTTTTTCATCTCCATCGCGCGCAGACAGGAAATAGTTGTCTGCGGCGATCGCTTCATCGTCATAGCGCGCGGCGGCGCGCTCCTTCTGTGGGGAAGCGTCCCCGTCTTCCGGCGTCTCCGGTGACATGGGATCGGGCAGCGGTACGCCGGGCGCGAGCGGGAGATTGGGCGCGACGCCCGGGACTTGTATGGGCGGCTGCGGAATGGGTACGCTGCGCTTTTTTGCGTCCGTGATGCAATCGAGCAGGTCGGACCATCGGTCCGTCGCAGCGCCGCACCTGCCGAAGGCGACCGGCTCCGCCTCCCCCTTGAAGTAACAGATCAGGACAGAAAAGCCGTCTTTGACGGAGGGAGCATCCTCCTGCCGCAGCGGCGCGTTCCCTTCCAGCGGCAAGAGCAGCGTTTGCCCCTGCGCGCGCAGGGCAAGCAGATATTTTCCGTCCCGCAGCGGAGAAAGCCCCGCGATGCGGGGGGTGATCGTGAGTTCGCCGCCCAGCCGTTCGGCATACACCGCGCCCGTCAGAGCGCCGCCGTCGGCGGAAAACCCCTTCTTGATCTGTTTGACAACACATACCCTTTTTTCGTACGCCATACGTCACCTCTTCCGTAACAGTATAGCACACAAAGCAGGGAAAAATGGCGCGAACCCCGTCGCATTTTGCAATATGACGTCGACATCCGCCCGCATTCCCGCAGGCGTTTACCGCCCCAGAAGGACGACGTCCACCCCCTTGCGCCGCGCATACCGGACGGTATATGCCGTACCGCCTTCTTCCTGCGTGCAGTAGGCAAGGACGACGTCCGCGCGGTCCACCATATAGCGGTCGCGCTCCAAAAAACAACCCTGCGTATATTGTTCGTGCAGGACGATCTGCTCATCGCAGGCCTCCAGCAGATCACAATAGCGCCGCCTGTCCGCCGCGCTCATGCCGCGCGCCTGCCCGCGGTAGGGGATACAGGCAACCAGCGTGATCTTGTATTTTTCGCGCAGATCGGCAAGGCAGCCGAGCGCCGTCAGGTCGAACCCGCGCGCCATGCCGCACAAAAAGCGGTCGCAACCCGCCCGGATGCGCGCTTCCAGCGCATCATAGAGCGCATTGACGTCAAAATTCTGCGGAAGCGTACGGTGCCCTGTCAGGGCGCAGGTCATTCTCATGCGTTCACCACGTTCAAAGGGGATTTTTTCTCTCTTTGCCGTTGCCGCGCGGATACTGCGCCGGCGTCGGCTTCTTCTTTTCCGCCACGATGAGCGTACGCGCGCCGTACCCTCCCGGCAATTCGTACCCGACGGACAGGACCGTACCGCCTCCCAGCAGCGAAAGGGCGCGCCTACCCGTCTCCAACTCGTCCGCACTCCCCTTCCAGGCGACAAACCTGCCGCCGGCCTTGGCAAACGGCATGCAGTACTCGGCAAGGGAAGCAAGCGGCGCGACGGCGCGCGCGATGACGGCGTCATACCGTTCGCGGAATGCGGGGTCTCTGCCCAGTTCCTCGGCGCGGGCATTGACGATATTTACCCCCTCCAGCCCAAGCTCGCGGACCGCCGTCTGCAAAAAGGCGCACTTCTTGCCCGTGCTCTCCACAAGGGTGAAGGTGAGATCGTCCCGCAGCAATCGGATGGGGATGGAGGGAAATCCCGCGCCCGAACCGACCTCGGCAATATTCCCTCCGGCGGGCAAAAGGTGCGCGCCGGCAACGGAATCGAGGAAATGTTTGTGGAAAACTTCCTCTTTCTGCGTGATCGCAGTCAGATTGAACTTCGCGTTGTATTCGATGAGAAGCTGATAAAAGCGTTCGAAGAGCGCCGATCTTTGCGCGATTTCCGCCTCCAATGCGGCAAAATCGGGAGAATTTATGTTCATGCTCCGATTATAACACACCTTTTGCACGATTTCAACCGCCTGCGGGGATTTCAGGACAAACTTTTTCCCCAATCCACGTTTTTTTGGGGATAACCTCTGCGATCTCCCTCAGTTGCCCCTTCCGGCACGCCGGACGGCCTGCACGCGAACAGATGTTTTTCCCTTTTTCCACGGACGGGACAAGCCTTTCCTCAGCCTTGTCCACAGGGTTGTCCCCGGATGAAAAATTGGTCTGTTTTGCAAAATCAGGGCAAAATGCTTGAATTTTCCGCCCTTTTTCGCTATAATAAGGGAGTAAAAAGAAGTTGTCCACTTTTCCACCGCCCCTATTATTATTACTATTATAATTATTCTTATAATCAATAACATACGGGGCAGCGGCACGATGCAAAACCGATCGCGAAAGTCGGCCAAAGCCGGCTGCATAGGATCTTCCGCCGTGCGGAAAAGCCGGATGCACGGCGCCGCGGCCGGAGCAGCGCACAGAGGCGCGGAGAATGATCCCGCCCGAAAGGATATTTTTGGAGGAGAATGATGAAATTCGTATGCGACGGACTGTCTCTCGCGGAGGCAGTCATGAAGGTCAGCAAGGCGTGCGCCGTGAGGACGACCGCGCCCATCATGGAGTGCATCAAGCTCTCTGCGTACGGGACGCAGGTCAACCTGCTTGCGACCGACGGCGAGCTGTCCATCAGCAAGAACGTGACGGCGGAGGTATTTGAAGAGGGCGAGCTGTGCGTTCCCGGAAAGCTCTTTGCCGACTTTATCGGAAAGCTCTCGGGCGAAGAGGTCTGCATCGCGACCGGGGAAAAGGGCGTCGAGATCAGATACCGCGACGCGGGTACCTTTATGCAGAGCCTGCCCGCCGAGGAGTTCCCGCGCATCGACTTCTCCGTCGGCGAAAATTCCTTCACGATGAAGCAGGCGGCGCTCAAAAAGATCATTGCAGAGACGGTATTCTGCTGCGCGACGGACGATTCCCGCCCCATTTTGAAGGGATGCCTCATGGAGTTTCGGGATGATCTGGAGATCTGCGCGCTGGACGGCTACCGTCTTGCCAGCGCAAAGGCGGAGATCGTTGCAAAGAGCGGCGAAAAGAGCATCGTGTGCCCCGCGCGGACGCTCACGGAGATCTCCAAAATGCTGGACGGCGAGGACGAGGAGATCACCCTCTACACGCAGGGCGGCATGCTGCTCGTCAGAGAGAGGGATACGACCGTCGTCTCCCGCCTCTATCAGGGCGAGTTCATCCGCAAGGAGAACGTCATCCCCGTGAAGTTCACGACGCAGGTGACGCTCGCCCGCGAGGAGCTGATCGCCTCCGCCGAGCGCGCCGCCATCCTCATCCGCGGGGACAAGAACAACCTCGTCACGCTGGACGTCGGCACGGAGAGTCTGAAGATCTCCTCCGTCTCCGACTACGGCAACGTCGCCGAGATCGTCAGGTGCGAGACGCAGGGCATGGAGATGACCATTTCCATGAACGCGAAATTTTTGCTGGACGCCCTGCGCGCGCTGGACGAGGAGAAGGTCACATTCTCCTTCAACGGTCCCGTGTCGCCCTTTATTTTACAGAATTTTGAGAGAAAAGACAGCCTGTATCTGATTTTACCCGTCCGAAACGCCGCATAATTGCTTGACGGAACGGAAGAAATCGCCTATAATCAGAAAAAAAGACTATTTACCGTTCGGAACGGAAGGAGTATTGTATTATGAAGAGAACTTATCAGCCCAAGAAGCGCCAGAGAAGCAAGGTGCACGGATTCCGCCAGCGCATGAAGACCAAGGGCGGCAGAAACACCCTCAAGAGAAGAAGAAACAAGGGCAGAAAGCACATTTCCGCGTAATGCCGTGAAGATCCTGCGGGTCAAGAAAAAGAAGGATTTTTCCAAAGTCCTGCGGGCAGGAAAACGGGCGCATGCGGAGAGCCTGACCATCGTCTGGATCCCGAGTGACAGGACGAAATTTGCAGTCTGTGTCGGAAAAAAATATGGAAAAAGCGTCGTCAGAAACCGCATCAAGCGGCTTCTGCGCGAAGCATTTCGCGCGCACGCGCACGCGTTAGGCACGCCCTGCCTCATCCTGCTCATTCCGCGCGCTGCAAAGTCCTATTCCTATGCCGCATTCGAGCGAGATATGGGAAAGATTTTCAGGAAGGAAAAGCTCGTTGAAGATCGCGCTTGTGAGCCTGTTGAAAGAAAACGGGCGGTACCTCAGAAAACGGGTGTATAGGCCCGTTCTGAAGGGACTGTGCATCCGGTGTATCTGTTTTTATCAGAAATATCTCTCCAAGGGGATGTGTCTGTATCGACCCACCTGCTCGGAATATACCAAACGCTGCATCAATAATTTAGGCGTCGTGCGCGGCATTTTGCTCGGCGCATGGCGCATTTTGCGTTGCAATCCCCTCTCCAAGGGCGGGATTGACCCTGCACCTGAAAAATATTCCAAGCGCAAGTGGTTGCTCTGAGCAATCAAAGTGAGAATGCTATGCAGTCAATCATGACATTACTCGGCAGCGTGAATATCTCGCTGCTCAACGAAGGGTATCGGATCGGCCTGGATTGGCTTGGCCAGTTCGTGCAGGCGATCATCGAGAGCGTCGGCATCATCGGTGTCGGCATCATCTGCTTTACGCTCATCTTAAAGGCGATCACGCTGCCCTTCGATACCTATCAGCGCTATACGTCGCGCAAGCAGACGCTCATCATGCGCAGCATGAAGGAGGATCTGGACAAGCTTCAGAAACAGTACGCGAACGATAAGACCATGTACAGCCAGAAAATGATGGAGCTGTACAAAAAGAACGGCTATAACGTCTTCGGCGCATGCCTGCCGATGATCATTTCCTTTGCCGTCATCATCATCGCATTCCAGGGCTTTAACGCCTATTCCAGATATGCCAACCTCGACTTCTTCGTGCAGATGTCGTCGAGCTATAATTCCGCGATCACCGCGCACGGAACGGAGGGAATCGACTTTCTCCTCGCCGACCAGGCACCCGAAGAGGAAGGATACCGCCTTGTATATACCGACGCGGACGGGACGGAACAGACGCTCACGATCGGCGCGCTCGGCGAGAGCGTAACCGAGGGCGAATGCAGCTATGAGCTGCGCCGCGTGGGCGATAACGGCATCCTCTATCTGTTCGTGACGCCGACGGATGAATACAAGTTCATCGGCTACAGCTATTCCCTTGAAGCGACGAGCATCTCCAGGGAATACGCCATCGATCCGGACCGCCTCATCGCCTATACGCAGGAGAACGATGCGGAGGGCTATGAGAGCATCACTTCCGCCGAGGACAGGGACGCTGCCTGCCTTTCTTATGTCAAGAAACTGGGTGCGGACAGCGCGCGCGATTGGTACATGAACAACCGCGCAAACTTTTTGTGGGTGGAGAACGTCTGGTATCCCGACGTCTCCTACCGGCACCCCATTCCGCAGGATTACGCGACCTTCCAGCAGAATTTCGGCAACGCGCAGGTCACGTTCGAGGACGGAACGACGGCGCAGCTTCAGAACGTGTTCTCCGAGAGCAACTACGAGGATCTGACCGCAAGCCTTACGCAAGAAAAGGAAGCCGCCAACGGCTATTTTGGTCTGATCATCATCTCCATTGCGCTCATGGTACTCTCGCAGTTTATCATGATGCGCTCGAATAAGGAGAGCAACCAGTATCAGACGGCGGACGGCAGGGGTTCGAAGACGCAGAAGATCATGCTGGTCGCAATGCCCCTCATCTATGCCGCATTCGCCTTCAACTACAGCGCCGCGTTCACGATCTATATGCTGATCTCCAGCTTGTTCTCACTGCTCGTGACGCTGCTTTCCAATCTCATTCTCGGCATCATCTTCAAGAGAAAGGAAGAAAAGAAGGCGCGCGAGAGCGTCGGCTACAGGCCGCAGTGGATGATCGAGCGTGAGACGCGCGAAAAGCAAGAAAAGGGCAAGTCCCGTAAGAATAAAGATAAGAAGGAATAAGGGCATGGAAAACATTTTTACAGGGAAGACGGTGGAAGAGGCCGTCAAGATCGGACTGGAGACCCTGGGCGTCAAAGAGAGCGACGTAGAAGTGGAAGTGCTGGACGAAGGCAAGAAACGTCTCATCGGCTCCAAGCCCGCACAAGTCAGGCTCACGGTCATCGAGCGCACGGACGGCGAGAGAGCGGTCGAGTTCCTCGAAGGGCTCTTTCCCCTCATCGGCGCAGATGCGACCGCACAACTCAAGAGCGAGGACGAGAAGATCGTCATCGAACTGACGGCGGCTTCGGCAAAGTCCATCATCGGGCGTCGCGGCGAGATCATCGACGCCGTACAGACGCTTGCCGGCGCGGTCGCCAACATCGGCAGGAAGGACTACAAGCGCGTCGTCGTCGACTGCGAAAACTATCGCGAGGACCGCGAAGAGACGTTGAAACGCGTTGCCAATAAGCTCGCCGCCAAGGCGGTGCGCCTCGGCAAACGCGTGCGCCTCGAACCGATGAATCCCTATGAGCGCCGTATCATCCACTCCGCGCTCATGGATAACCCGGACGTCACCACCAAGAGCGAGGGCAAGGAGCCCGGACGCTTCGTTGTAATCATCCCGAAAAATCTCAGGACGTATGACAAGCGCGGCAGGAACGACCGCGGCCGTGGCAGGAACGATCGGAACGGGTCGCGCGGCGGCTATTCTGTCAAGCCACGTTACGGTGAGAGAAAGCCCTATCCTAAGCGTGAGCTGCCCGCCGAAGGGACGCCCGAGTCGTCGGGTACCAGCTTCAAGCGGGACGGCGGGAGTTCTTCGGGATACCGCAAAGGAAGCTTCTCCGGCTTCTTTGGGACATATCTCGGCAAGGATACCGACGACGAGAACAAGGACGAGTAACAAAAAGGGACGCAGAACTGCGTCCCTTTTCAGGTGGTATAGATTTTTGAGGTACGTTGCCGCACTTTTGTGACCAAACGAGTCGTGCGGCGTTCTCTTTTTGAGGGGTAATGCCGTTTTTTTGTTCGGAGAGAAATGGTTGCGACGCCATTTTTGAGGTAATGATATGAGAAAATCAGATCGGGAAATTCGGGATTTTTCAGAGATCGTTTCTGTCGTCGGACGCTGTCAGGTCGTGCGCATGGGAATATATGCGGACGATTTCCCCTATGTCGTTCCGCTGACATTCGGCTATGAGGTGCAGGACGGCGCGCTCGTCGTCTACTTCCATTGCGCGACCAAGGGAAGAAAACTTGACCTGCTTGCGAAGGATGCCCGCGTCTGTCTGGAGTGGGATATTTTTGACGGCTACGTCGAGACCGGACATTCTGTCACGGCGGACTACACAAGCGTCATTGCCTTTGGTCGTGCCCTTCGTTGTGAGGGGGTAGAACGTATCCGCGGGATCGCGCGCCTGCTGGAACATACCGGTTTTGTGAATTACTCGGCCGAGACTTGTGCGGCGTTGCCTGTTGTGGACGTCTGGAAAGTTGTCTGCAAAAGTGTGACGGGGAAACAGCGTTTTCAGAAATAATCGACTGCTCTTGTCCTGTTTACACCTTTCCGAAGACGGATTGCTCCTGATTGCATTCTGCCGTATTTTTCCGGTTCTCTCGTTCAATTGTTCTGCTTGGGCTGCTCGTTTGGTTTTGTATTTTCTCTTTTGTTGCATCCAAGTTTCTGCAACGATTTAGATTTTGCCTCTTGAAATTTATGAACGGAATTGGCCGATGGCGTATGATGACAGCTGAGACCTGATGAATCTTGTGATTCGATTTATCTTATTTATCTATGCGAGAATTGTCCGTTATCTATGAGCAGACTTTCTCAACTATTCGTAAAATCAGATATTTATTTTAAAAAAGGGTCAGAAAAAACGTTCCTACGCGCATTGAGAGCGAAAACTGCCCCTTATTTTTCGCAATTTACCGCAAAATTTCGGTCGATTGAGCTGAATTTTTGTACAAAAAAAGAAGTCCCATGCGGGACTTCCTTTTTGTTCAGTTCTCTTCCAGCCATTTCTTGGCGTTGTTCTTCGTATAGGACGTGATCTTTTCTGTCTTATACTCCGATTCGGGTCCGCCATGGGTGTAAAGGAAGTAATCGCCTTCGGGCGTAAGGTACATCGTCATTTCATAGCCGGCAGGATCGCCGAACACACCGGAAACGACTTTCTTTACCACGGTAGCGGTATCCGTGTCAAACGTCTTGGTTTTCGTCGTTTTGATCATGATTAGTTCTCCTTGTGTACTTTATTTTATTGTAACGAACAGAAATTGCTTTGTCAACAATATAGAATTTTTTTTCAGAAAAGTTGATAAAAATATGCAGTTATCATAGAATGTTTCTTTGATACGTATTTTTTGTGAAATTCTCACAACATTCTGTGATGATGTCATAGATCACATTGGAAATAATCTTCGCCATGGAGTACACGACGTTCATTCTTGTCATATTGAACAGACTGTATGACAGCGGAGACTTCTTTGCGACGATCCCGAGGATGGAAATATCACCGATGCACGGCAATGATTTATTTGCGCCTGCGCCAGGTTGTAAAGGCTTGTTAATAAGCTTGATCAGTCCGATGTCAGAGTCTGCGCCGATAGCCGCATCTACTGCGATCACCTTTTTGCTCGGATGCGTCTTCTTCAAAAAGGTTGCAAGATACTTTGCTTCTTTCGCTGTGACCGGCGCTTTTAACGTGCCGTACACATACCCCGGTTTGTCTTTGATCTTTGCCTGTAACATGGTACCTGTGACGGGACCCAGACTGTCGCCGACAGCAAGGTCGCTTCCGATGCAAAGCACGACGGGCGGTTCCGATATATTTCCGAGGATACGTTCCGTGGCAAGATACAACCCCGTCTCAGCCAGCGTATTATTAAAGTGAAAGGTATGTTCCATGCTGTTCCTCCGCAAGGTATTGTTGCCTGAAAAACAGATTTTTATAACATTCTTTCTATCCGGCGTGACTTTTTTCTTGAAATGTGCTATAATAGATCCGATAAAATTAAGGAGGTAAGAATATGCCGCCTTGGGCTCTTGATCTGATTTTCTTTTTGATCTTGCTTCTCGGTCTTGTGCTGGGGTCGTGGCGCGGTTTTGTTAAGGGGATCTGCAAACTTGCGGGAACGGTTTTTGCGATCGTCGTTGCGGTTACATTTTGCAATCCTTTCAAAAATGCGCTTGAAAGTTGGTTTGGAATGACCAGTCTGTTTGCAAGCGGCGTCGGCGAAACTTTTGGCAGCATTCTTGCAGTTATTGTTTCATTTATTATTTTGTTTACTCTTGTAAAACTTGGCGCAATGCTGCTCGGCGCACTTGGAAATGCAGTTGCAAATTCCTGTAAGTTCTTTGAGGTTATCAACCGTTTCTTTGGTGCGTTGTTAGGTCTCGTTGAAGCTGTCTTCCTGATCTATTTGATCCTTACGGTGTGCTATTGGCTTGGTTCGGACACGCTCAATCACTATATTTCTCAGACAGTGATCGTCAGTGCGATTTATAGGTCTGATTGGTTTATTTGGGCAGCGAATTTTAAGTATTTTTCTGTTTTTCAGCCTGCCGCATGATTTTCCCGCGATGCAAAACATTGCACCGCGGTCTTTTTTTGCGTTCTTGTTTCACGTGAAACATTGTTTTTTACTGAAGAGTTTCCAAAAGTGTTTCACATGAAACATTTTAAGGCAAAATGCAGCTTGCGCAAGAAAAAATTTCCATAAATAAGGGCCAATTTAAGGGAATAAGGTGATAATTTTGAAAAATCGGCAAGAATTTCCTGGAAAGACTTGCAATGAGAGTGATTTCATGTTACAATAGAACAGGTATGTCGGGGCATACTATCCATATCTATTTGACAAACCAAAAAGGAGTGAAACTTTGAGTAGAACGGTAAAAACGATCATCGCGATCGTACTTGTCGTTGTGCTGGGTATAGGATTATATTTTGTAATCACGTCTCAGCTCAATGCACAAAAAGAACGCAGTTTCGATGAGTTCCTGGAACTGGTCGAGGTCGATGAAAACGAGCAGCAAGATGAAAACGCCGAGGCACCGATCCGAATGATCGTCATCCGCGGCTATACACTCTACGGCTATACCTCGGAAAACGGCCGCACCTATGATTATTGGACGTATGGTCCCAGTCTGTATGGAGACAGCGGTTCAGACGGTTACGTGCAGGAGTGGATTGCGAACGGGATTAAGGTGTACTATCAGGACCCCAATGCCGGTGCGGGATGGACGAATATCATACTATATCTTGGACTGTTCCTGATCGTCGGCATCGCGATGTATCTGATCATGCGATCGATGAGCGGTGGAAGCGGAAAGATCATGAGTTTTGGAAAATCCAAAGCTCCGATTGCAAACAACGTCAAAGTCCGCTTCTCTGACGTTGCAGGTGCCGAGGAAGAAAAGGAAGAGCTCAAGGAAGTTGTTGAGTTCTTAAAGACCCCGAAGAAATTTTCCAATCTCGGGGCGAAGATTCCGAAGGGCGTTCTGCTCGTCGGGCCTCCCGGAACAGGTAAAACGCTGTTTGCAAAGGCTGTCGCGGGGGAAGCGGGCGTTCCCTTCTTCTCCGTCAGCGGTTCCGACTTCGTCGAAATGTACGTCGGCGTCGGTGCTTCGCGTGTTCGTGACCTGTTTGACACGGCAAAACGCAATCAGCCCTGTATCATCTTCATCGATGAAATCGATGCGGTCGGGCGTCAGCGCGGCGCAGGACTCGGCGGAGGTCACGATGAACGTGAACAGACCCTCAATCAGATCCTCGTTCAGATGGACGGCTTTGAGACCAACGAAGGCGTCATCGTCATGGCGGCGACCAACCGTGCGGACATCCTCGACAGTGCTCTTCTTCGTCCGGGCAGATTTGACCGCCAGATCTACGTCAACCTTCCCGACGTCAAGGGCAGAGAGGCGATCCTGAAGGTCCATGCCCGCAATAAGCCGCTCGCACCCGATGTCAACTTCAAAGTCATTGCCCGCATGACGAGCGGCTTCTCCGGAGCAGATATTGCAAACCTTCTTAACGAAGCTGCCATCCTTGCCGCCCGTGCAAATAAAACGATGATCGGCAACCTGGAACTCTATGAGGGAATCAACAAGGTCATCATGGGGCCTCAGAAGAAAAGCCGCGTCGTCACGGAGACAGACAAGAAGTGCACCGCCTATCACGAGGCAGGTCATGCGATCCTTGCCAAGCTGTGCGAGCATAACGATAATGTTCACGAAGTGTCCATTATTCCCCGCGGCTCTGCGGCAGGTTATACGCTGACGCGCCCCGAAACAGACGATTCCTCCTATACGGTTAATCAGCTTAACGATATGATCTGCATGGCGCTCGGCGGCCGTGTCGCGGAGGAACTTGTCATTCACGACATCTCCGCCGGCGCGAGCAGCGACATTCGGAAGGTCACGCAGATTGCGCGCAAGATGGTCACCGAATGGGGCATGAGCGACAAGCTCGGCACGATCTGTTACGGCAGCGACGGTCCGGTGTTCCTCGGCAGGGATTTTGAGGAGCGCAACTCCTACAGCGAGGCGACTGCCGCGCTCATCGACTCAGAAGTGCACGGCATCGTGGAATCGGCACATCAGCGCGCGAGGAAACTGCTCAGCGAAAACAGGAACATTCTCGACAATATGGCGCGCGTGCTTGTGGAGCGCGAGACCATCTACACGGCGGAAGTGGATATGCTGATGAACGGCGCGTCTTATAACGAAGTGCTCGAGTACATGGAAAAGCACGACAAGGGCCGCCCCGACGATCCGTTCGGTTCGGGAAAACATGTGACGGCGTCCGCGCCCTCGGGCGGGGAGAATGCGTCGGGTGCGCCGGCGGCGGGAGAGAAGGATGAAGCGTCCGGTCAAAAGGACGGGGAGTAAGGCACATGGGAAAGATCATTTCGTTCTCCAATCAGAAGGGCGGCGTCGGCAAGACGACGACTTGCGTCAATATGGCGGCGTATCTCGCTCAGGCGGGAAAAAAGGTGCTGCTCATTGACCTCGATCCGCAGGGGAACGCGACGACGGGCCTTGGCTTTTCCAAGGGAACGCTCAAGAAGTCGGTCTACAACGTCATCATCGAGGACGAGCCCGTCAAGGACAACGTCCTCGATACCGAGCTGGAGGGATTGAGCATCCTGCCCGCCAATATCGATCTGGCGGGCGCAGAGGTGGATCTCGTCTATAAGAAAAACCGGGATAAGGTGCTGCGTGCCGCGCTGGCACCCGTCAAAGATGAGTACGACTATCTCCTCATCGACTGCCCGCCCTCGCTTGGGCTGCTGACGATCAACGCCCTTTCCGCGGCTGACAGCGCGATCATCCCCATTCAGAGCGAGTACTATGCGCTGGAGGGCCTTTCGCAGCTGATGAACACCATTTCGCTCGTCCGGCAGCACCTGAACAGGTCCTTGAAGGTCGAAGGCGTTGTGCTGACCATGTACGACGGCCGATCGCTCATTTCCAAGCAGATCGCGGCGGAGATCAAAAAATATTTCTCCAAGAAGCTGTATGAGATCGTGATCCCGCGCAACATCCGCCTCTCCGAGGCGCCCAGTCACGGCAAGCCCATCCTCCTGCACGACCCGAAATGTATGGGCGCGCGGGCGTATGCGGCGCTCACCGAAGAATTTTTGAAAAAAACGGAAGGAAAGGGGGAGTAAGGTATGGCAAAAGGACTCGGAAGAGGGCTTTCCGCCCTGTTCAGCGACACCGAGGAGGCGTACGAAAACGCGAGCGCCGATATGGGTGAAGCGGGAAGCGCGGGGCCTGCGGAACTTCCCCTGGAGGACGTATTCCCCAATCCCGATCAGCCCAGAAAGACGTTTGACGAGAATGCGCTCAACGATCTTGCGAACTCTATCCGCGAGCACGGCGTGATCAGCCCCATCGTCGTCAATAAGGCGCCGGACGGCAGGTACATGATCATTGCGGGCGAGCGCCGTTACCGCGCCGCGCTTCGCGCGGGGCTGGAGAAGATCCCCGCGATCGTCAAAGATCTCAGCGACAAGGAAGTGCAGGAGATCTCGCTCATCGAGAACTTGCAGCGCGAGGACCTCAACCCCATCGAAGCGGCGACGGGCATGAAGCGGCTGATGGACGAGTTCGGGCTGACGCAGGAGATGCTCGCCGAGCGGCTCGGCAAGTCCCGCCCCGCGATCGCCAACACGCTGCGGCTTTTGTCCCTCGCGGACGAGGTCATCGCGATGGTCCGGGAGGGAAAGCTCTCCTCGGGGCACGCAAGAACGCTCGTCCCCGTTGCCAAAGAGGCGCAGGTCACGCTCGCGCGGGAGTGCGTCAAAAACGGCTGGTCGGTGCGTGAAATGGAGCGCGCGGTCAAGCAGTTTTTGAACCCGCCCGAAGTGCTCGACAGGGAAAAGGAGAAGAAGAACGCGCTCGCGAGCGCGGAGCTCAGGCATCTCGTCGAACGCATGCGTACGACGCTCCGCACCAAGGTTTCGCTCATCGGCACGGACAAGAAGGGGCGTATCTACATCGATTATTATACGCGCGACGATCTCGACCGCATCAGCGAGCTGCTGGACATCATTGACCGCATGGAGTAGAGAAGGGCGCTCCGCACGGAGCGATCGCCTATGCACGAGGTCTGAGGAACGCGCCCGAGGTGTTCGGAGTGCGGATCGGGAAGCGGGCAGGAGCAGGGCGGATCGCCCGGGGATCTCGCGTCCTTTCCGACGGAGGCCGCCGCGCCCGCATGGTACG
>CALVWM010000042.1 GCA_944367185.1 uncultured Clostridia bacterium
ACCCTATAAACACATTATCCAGCGGCCTTCTGACGGCGGCCTCGCTCTTTTTCTGCCGCTTTAAGGCGAATGCAAAGGTGAGAATGCCGACGCGTCCCAAGTACATCAGCAAAATGAGGATAAATTTGGAAACTGCCGAAAGATGGGACGTGAGCGCCTGCGACAGTCCGACCGTGCCGATCGCCGAGACCGTCTCGAACATGACGGCGGCAAAGGGCGCATTGACGTCCGGCTCGATCGCGTTGATGAGCAATGTTGCCGTGATGGTCAGAACGAGGTAGGCGACAAAGATCGCGAGCGCCTGGCTGAGAACGCTCTGATCGATGCGGCGTTTGCCGATCGTGATGTCCTTTTTGCCGCGCATGACGGAGAGCATGCCCATCATGATGACGGTAAAGGTGCTCACTTTGACGCCGCCGCCCGTACTGCCCGAGCAGGCGCCGATGAACATTAAGATGATCATCAGCAGCGTGCCGCTGTTGGAGAGCGAATCGGGCGCGGTGGTAAAGTAGCCCGCCGTGCGCGCCGTCGTCGCGTTGAAGAAGGAGCACAGCAGCTTGTCTCCAAAATTGTAATTATATTCTACATATGTCTCATTATTCCACTCAAACACCATGAACAGCGCCGTGCCGACGATCAGCAAAATCGCCGTGCCGATGAGCGCCATGCGCGTATAGAAGGAGAACTTTTTGGGATTGCCCTTGCAGTCCACGACGTCCCCCCACACGCAAAATCCGAGTCCGCCGATGATGATGAGCGCACAGATGACGATGGAGACCAGCGGATCGCGCGCATATGCGACCAGCGACTTGTCACCAATGATGTCAAACCCCGCATTGCAGAACGCGGAGATGGAATGGAAAAAGCCGTACCAGATGCCGACGGCGCCGAAATCCGGGATAAAGCGGATCATGAGAAGGAGCGCTCCGACAAACTCGAAGAGAAAAGTTCCCAAGAGAATACGCTTGACGAGCGTTTTGACGCCCGTGAGTTTGCTGCCGCCCACCGACTGGATCATCGCCGTGCGCTCGTAGAGCCCGAGCCCCCTGCTGCGGAATGCCATAAAGAGAATGGAGACGAGCGTGGTAAAGCCGAGACCTCCGATCTGGATGAGACAGATGATGACGACATGCCCGAAGGTCGTCCAACGCTCCGCCGTCACAACGGGCGTGAGCCCCGTCACGCAGGTCGCAGAGGTCGCCACGAACAGACCGTCGACGTAGTCGAAAAAAGTCCCCCACTCCCCGCTCTGCTTGGCAAAGGGCAGCATCAGCAAGAGGCTGCCGATGAAGATGAGCAGGGCGTACCCCAGCGCAAGATAGCGCCAGACGCTCATCCTCCGTTTGATCTTGAACTTCATGAATTCCTCTTACGCGGAACGTCTTGCTTGCTCCGCCCGTTGTATCGTATCATACCGCGGCGGGGCTTGTCAACCGTTTGCGGCTATGCGAGCGAAATTCGGTCGGAGACCGAGCGCACGAACAATCCCTTCTCCTCGCCGTAGGAGATGCAGTCCCTTAAGAACGCCTGGAACTTTTCGCCCGGCTTGAGCTCGGGATAGATGCCCAGAAGCAGCGAGGTCAGCTCGTCCATATACAGGGAGACGCGTTCCTCCAGCGCCGCCTTGATGAGGGAGACGATCTCATAGACGGTGAAGTCCTCCCCGCTCTTGCGGACGGCGGGCGTGGGGTCGACGCGGAACTTGCCGATGGCGATGGCGCGCGGCGACTTGTAGAAATAGTCCACCCCCATCACGCGGTCGCGCGGGAGCGCACAGCCGTCGATGAGTGCATCGAGGCGATTCTCCACCTTTGCGCCGCTCTTGGTAATATTGTAGGTCGCCAGCACACGCTTTTTGAGGAAGGTGCGGGAAATGGGCTCCTCGGTCGCGACGATCTCCTTGATGCGCGCCATGATGGCGGCGTCGTTGTCGCCCGAGGTGACGAAAGCCGCGACCTCGCCCGACGTGGGCTTGACGAACTTGTAGGGCTTGGACCACTTGCCGATCCAGCTGCCCGCTTTGGCGTCCGCGCCCGTGAGGCGGTCGAGGATGTCCTTGATGCGCTTGATCTCGCGCTTGGGATTGTTGTAGTAGCTGACGCTGTGGATGCGCATGACGTTCCAGTTGCCGCGCTTTAACGACTGCACCTGCAGGATATTCCTGTCCTTGACGGAGAACTGATCGGTGCCGTCGCACAATACGCCCAGGATAAAGCGGTGCTTGTTCTTGGGATCGACGACGGCGACGTCCACCTTGAAATCGGAAGCACCCACGTCGTAGCGGCACTCATAGCCGTAGGCGGAGAGCTCCTCGGCGATATACTTGCCGATGCCCGCACCCGTGCGCACGGAGGCGGAGGGAGCGGCGAGCGTTGTCCTGCCCTTTTCGGCGAACTCCAGGAACGCCTTCAGGCCCGCGACGCCCTTGGAGGAGGTCTTTGCAAGGTCGATCATGGGCGAGGTCATCGTGGAAAAGACGAGCATCTCCTCCCTTGCACGCGACACGGCGACGTTGAGGCGGCGCCAGCCGCCCGACTGGTTGAGCGGGCCGAAGTTGAGGGAGACGCGCCCCGAGGCATCGGGACCGTAGCACACCGAGAAGAGGATGACGTCGCGCTCGTCGCCCTGCACGTTCTCCAGGTTCTTGACGAAAAGCGGCTCTTCTCTGTTGTACGCCGCCTCCTCCAGCCGCTTCTGGATGATCGCCTTGGAGAGCAGCCGTTCGATATAGTCGCATTGCGTGCTCGAAAAGGTGACGACGCCCATGCTCGCCTTGGAGAGAACGGGGTCGGAGAGCCTGCGCACGACCTCCGCGACGAGCGCCTCCGCCTCCTTTGCGTTGCGCTTTGTAAAGCCGCGGTCATAGGTGCCGTCCACGAGCATGAGCTTTACTTTGCTGTCCATCGCGTCGGGCGAGGGGAAGGTGCAAAGCTTGTTGTCGTAGTACATGCTGTTGGAGAAGGCGATGAGGCTCTCGTGCTTGCTGCGGTAATGCCACAGAAGGTGCCGCTCGGGCATGCCGAGGGCGAGGCAGTCGTCCAGGACGCTCTCCAGGTCTTCGTTTTCGAGGTTATCCTCGTCCACATACGCCGAACGGAAGAAGGCGGTGGGCGGCAGCTGTTTGGGATCGCCCACGACGATCGCCGCCTTCGCGCGTGCAATGGAGCCGATCGCCTCCGCCGTGGACATCTGCGACGCCTCGTCGAAGATGACCAGGTCGAACTGATCGGCGACGGGCTGCAGATACTGCGCCACGGTGGTCGGGCTCATCAGCATGCAGGGGCAGACGACGCCCATGAGCGTGGGGATCTCGCCGAACAGGCTCCTCAGCCCCGAGCCGCGCAGATTGCTCTTGGAAAGGCGGGTGAATGCGCCCAGTTCGACGGAGAGGCTCCCCTCCCCGTCCTTCGGAAGGCGGGAGATGAGCTCGGCACGGATATGATCGCGCGTGAGGCGGGTAAATTCCTCCCACGCGATGCGGAATTTTTCGATGGTCTCCTCAAGCGTGCCGACCGTCATGCGCGAGAGCGCGGGGTCGGCGGGGATGTTGATCTCCAGGAAGTTGCGGTAGACGTTCTTTTCAAAGCCCGCGAGTACGTTGTCCGTGCGGAAGCGCCCGCTCTCCAGCGCCTCTGTGATGAAGTTGAGTCCGAGTTCGGCGAGTTTTTTGCCCGTCCTGCGGTACATGCACCAGTTGGGCAGCAGGTCGATATTGTCGATGAGCGCGCTTGCCTTGGAGGAGAAGTAGTCCAAGACGTCCTCTTCTCGCAGTTTGGAGCGATCGGCGTTGGTGATGTCGAGGAAGGCGTCCTGCGCGTGGAAGTAGCTCTCCGCTGCCTTCAGGTACCCCTCCAGCACGGGCTTGGTGTAGCCGCTCGTCGCGCGGATGCACATGCCGTTGAAGGCGTCCGCGTTGTAGTCCATAAAGACTGCCGCCGCCCGCTCGTGCAGGTCCTTGAGGTCGGTGAGAAACTCCGTGCGCTTTTTGAAGTTGATGCGCCCGGCGCGGTCGGTAAAGCTGCGTGCAAGCTGCGTGTTGCCCGTGATGAGATCCATTGCCCCGTAGATATCGACGAGCGTCTGCAGATATTTGGGGACGTCCTTGTTTTCGACGGCATGATAGCACGCGCGCTCCAGCTTTTTGACGACGCCGCGGACGGTGCGGTTGAGCCGCCAGTCCCCTGCCGTCTCCGCATACCGTCTGACCTCGGGCATGTCGCGGTCGGGATCGATGAGCGTCTTGAAGTGTTTATAGTAGTAATCGAGACAGGTGTCCAGCCGCTTATTGGCGTTGAAGAAGGTATAGAACTGCGCCTCATCCACGCCCATGAAGTACTTGTCGTACGTTCCCGCGTCGAGCCGGCGGGCGAGTTCGGAGAGCGCGCGCACCTTGCGCAGCGTGAGCGTGGAGACCTTTTGCCGGTAGAACTCCAGAAAGAGCGCAAGGAACGCCTTCAAGTGCTTGATCTCGGCGAGCATGACCTCGCACGAGCAGAACACCTTGTCGCGCAGCGTCTGGGAGTACTCGGTGAGGTTGACGTTCTCGAAGGGAGAATTCTTCACCCCGCCGCACTCCTTTGCCGCCGCCGCGGCGGAGAGGATCATGCGCTTGCACTCGTAGAGTTTGCTCTCGGTGAGCGTATCGTAGAAGGAGCTCTCGATATCGAGGATGTCGGGCGCGCTCTTGTTCTGCAGATACAGCAAAATCGCCTGATAGACGGAGATACCCAGCCTGCGCTTTTTGTGCAGGGCGCGCATGGGGCCGCCCAGCTCCTCGCGCATGGCGACGAGCTCCTTGGCACGCTCGGAAAATCCGGTCACGTCCTCCGCTTTTGCAAGCGCGAGCGTGTTTTCCATGCGCCTTAAAACGTCCGTCTTGTCCGTCTTGTTTGAGTGCAGCTCCAGACAGAATTCGCCGATGCCCACACCGTCCAGCCTCTTTTTGACGACGTCGAGCGCCGCCTTTTTCTCGGCGACGAACAGCACGCGCTTGCCGTCCGAGAGGGCATTGGCGATGATATTGGTGATGGTCTGGCTCTTACCCGTTCCGGGCGGGCCGTGCAGCACGAAGCTCGCCTCCGACGCGGAGAGCGCGACGGCGGAGTACTGCGAGCTGTCCGAAGGCAGCGGCAGGAGCACGGCGGCGGGATCCGCCTCGTCTTCCTCGGCGGGCGCAGAGACGTCCGGGCGCTCCATACGGTTGTTCATCAAAGCGGAGACGACCTTGTTCTTGGAGAGCGCGTCGATATGATTGCGCAGGTCGTTCCACATCAGATAGCGCTGGAAGGAGAACGCGGCGAGATAGACGTCGCTCACGACGTCCCAGCCCTTCATGCTCGCCGTCTCGGCGCGCACCATGGCGAGGATCTCCGCGATCTTCAGCGCCCCGACATCACCGCCCAGCCCGCGCACGTCGATGTTGAATTCCTGTTTCAGATACTCCAGAAGCGTGGAGTTGACGAAGTAGCCGTCGTCCGTTGCCAGGCTGACGGCAAAGTCCTCGTTGCCCCTGCCGCGCACGACGGAGGCAGACGCGAGCACGAGGGGCGCGTTGCGCGTGACGCCGTCATTCCCGACGTAGCGCAGAAAGCCGAACGCCAGATAGAGGATCTTGGCGCCCGTCTCCTCCTCCGCCTCGCGGTTGCGGCGCATGAGCTTGTTCGCCGTCTCCAGCGTATTGCGGTTGTCGTTATAGGCGCGCAGGATGCCCTTCTGCTGCTCGAGAAGGACAAGCTCCTTTCTCGGCCCGGGCAGCTCCACGCCGAAGGAGACGGCGTTCTCCGCCATCGGCTCGCCCTTGAGGCGCATCTTCTCCTTTTCCTGCAGCACGGCGTACAGCTGATCCGCACCCGCGCTGTACAGATGTACGGCGTTCTTGCCCGTGAAATTGAGAAGCGCATTCTTGGTGGTGAGGTCGAGCAGCCTTCTCTCCCACTGCTTATTCTTGGGCTGTTTGACGTCCAGCTTGAGCTGACGGAAGGCAGGAATGGGCGCGGGCGCCGCGTCGGAGGACATGTCCTCCTCTTTGAGCAGCTCGTACCCCCTGACACCCTTGCCGCGCAGCGGGCAGGCGCGCACGCCGCCCATGCGGCAGCGGCGGATATCGACGAAGTACTCGTACATGCCCCCTTCGAGCTTCTGCACGAAGTGCTTTTCGGAGGGCGTGAACGCCGCGTTGGAGGCGGGGAACAGATCCTCCACGTCAAAGAAGGAGAGGTTGTTGATGCCCTCGGAAACATATTTCAGGACAATATCCGCGTCATCCGTGACGGGATCGAGGAAACAGCTCTCATACAGCCACACGCCGACTGCGAC
The DNA here is from genome assembly GCA_944367185.1 of uncultured Clostridia bacterium. Classification (GTDB taxonomy): domain Bacteria; phylum Bacillota; class Clostridia; order Christensenellales; family Borkfalkiaceae; genus Gallimonas. Next base: position 6,316 of record CALVWM010000042.1, read on the forward strand.
ATGCTCCTTGCCGACGGCGATGACGGGATTGAAGCGTGCCTCCTCAAGACATGCCGCCGCGAAGGTCGCAAGCTCCAGCTCGGACGCCAGCTTGTCCTTGATGACGGAGCCGGGGCGCGCGGCACGGGCGGGCGCGGACAGATCGCACGTGCCGTCCTGCTCGATCGCATAGGACTTGAGCGCGGCAAAGACCGCCGCCGCGATCTCGCGCACGCCGTTCTTGTCGGTGCCCGTATAGCCGTCCACCTCCGCGCTCTTTTCCCAGCGCTTTAAGCGCTTGCCCGCTTCGGCGAGCACCGCGGTGCACTCCCCGAGGCGGGGACGCACGAAGGCGGCGAGGCGCTCCGGGTTTCCCGAAAGCCCCTCCCACCAGTCATAGGGCAGCGCCGTGACGCTCACCTGCTGCGAGGCGACCGTCTTGCCGTCCAGCTGCGCCGTGATGGTGACGTTGCACGCCCTGATCTCGTCGTTTTCCGCGAGAAAGAGCGGCGAGAAAATGCGCTCCGCCGTCAGTTCGACGGCGCTCTCGAAGGGGACTTCCGCCCGCGTCTCGTACGGGATGAGCAGCCCGTCCTCGCTGACAATGGAGATGCTCAGCGTGACCGCCTCGGTAAAGTCATTGCGCACCTGCAGCGTCACGGGCGTGGCAAGGAAATAATCCGCGTACCCGACGTATGCCGGGAACCGCGGTTCCAAAGTAAAATTTTTCTTATCGGTCGCTTTCGTTCGTTTGACTGCCATGTTTGCTCCTCGCTTGCGCACATACTTGCTTGCCTGAATACTATTCCCGTCAATTATACCAAATTACGCCGCAATTGGCAACCCCTGCCGCAGATATTGCCGAAATTTCGTGACTGCATCCATGATACGACAAACGACGCGCCGTTCCGGCGCGCCGCGCTTCAGATAAATGCCCCTTCAAAATATTCGATCTCGCCGTCGAGGACGGACGCAACGTCGTAGCGGACAGAGACCTCCCGCTGCAGCTTTGCACATAAGAACAGGGCGATCTTGCGGTAGCGTTCCTGCTTGGCGCGCGTGACAGCCTCGCTCGGCAGCGCGAGGATATCCCCCGTGCGCGTCTTGACCTCGACAAGGCAGTATGTCCCGTCCTTGAGCGCGACGATGTCCGCCTCGCCGAACGGGGTCACATAGTTGCGCGCGACGATCTGATACCCGCGCTTTTTTAAGTATTTGCAGACGAGCTTCTCTCCCGCCCGTCCCAAAACTTTGTTACGAAGGTCCTGCGATGGATCGGGCATATCCCCACCTCCCTGATCGCCTGAATGTGCGCCTTTGTCCCGTAGCCTGCGTTGCTTTCAAAGGCGTACTCGGGATAGAGCTTTGCGTACTCAGCCATGAGCGCGTCCCTGTGCACCTTGGCAAGGATGCTCGCCGCGCCGATCGAACAGACGAGCGCGTCCCCCCTGACGATGCTGCGCTGCGGAAGGGCAATATCCAGCGTCATGTTACCGTCCGTGAGCACCATGTCCGCGGCGGGAACGAGCATGTCCACGGCGCGCTTCATGCAAAGGCGGGTCGCCTGCAAGATGTTGATCTCGTCAATGGTCGCCGCGTCCACCTCGGCGATCGCATAGGCGCGCGCCACCGCTTTGATCTTCTCCGCGAGCGCCTCCCGCTTTTTGGCGGAGAGCTTCTTGCTGTCATCGATGCCAAGGATGCGCCTCTCCTCCTCGAATGGCAGAATGACCGCCGCGCACACGACGGGACCGGCTAAGGGGCCTCTGCCCACCTCGTCCACGCCCGCAACGCGCAAAAATCCCCGCGCCGCAAGCGAGCGCTCAAGCGTCAGTTCATCCATTGGTCAGCCCCACGGCGGCAAGATCGTCCGCACTGTCCAGGCAGACCCTGCCCAGCCTGCCCTTGCGGAAGTCATCGAGCAGCGCGAGCGCCCCGCGCGTATAGTCGTAGTCGCTGCCCCGCAGGACAAACCCGCGGCGGCGGCAGAGTTGTTCGTACATTGCAAGCGGCGTCCCGCCCGTGATGCCGTAGCGTTCCGCAAGCGAAGCGGGGTACTTCTCCCACAGTTCCTCCAGAAGCGCGAGCGCGACTTCCTCTTTGTCGAGAATGTCGTCGTTGACGCTGCCCAGGTACGCGAGCCTGCGCGCCAAACGCTGATCGGAGAGCGAGGGAGGCATGGTGCCGGGAGTATCCAGAAGTTCAAACGCGCCGCAGCGCACCCACTGCTTGGCGCGCGTGACGCCCGCCTTGTCCCCCACCTGCGCTTTTTTCCCGCCCGCAAGCAGGTTGATGACGGTGCTCTTGCCCGTATTCGGAATGCCCGCAATGAGAAAGCGGACGGGTTTATTGACGCCCTTCTCTGATAGCCGCGCGCGCTTTTCCGCCGTGAGCGCCTCCATGGCGGCGGCGAGCGGACGGGCGGACGAGGGCGCGCTCGCCGCAACTTTAAGCGCCGCTTTGCCGCAATTTTTCAGGGACGTCACCGCAAGATCTGCACCGCCGTCCGCAAGGTCGCCCTTGTTGAAAAGGTATAATACGGGCTTCTGTCCCGCCAACTGCGCGAGGCGGGGATTGTAGCTGGATGCGGGCGCGCGGGCGTCCAGCACAAAGACGACCGCATCGCACAGCGTTAAATTCTCCTCCATCATGCGCACGGCCTTCGCCATGTGCCCGGGAAACCATTGAATGTTTTTCACGATTTTCCTTCCAAAAGATCGGGTCTTTGCTTTTTGGTGACGGCGACAGACTGTTCCCTGCGCCATTTGTCGATCTCGGCATGGTTGCCGCTTCTCAAAACATCCGGCACGCGCAGACCGCGGTACTCGACGGGTCGGGTGTACTGAGGATACTCCAGAAGGTTTTCCGAGAAGCTCTCCTGCACCAGCGACTCGGGCGAAAGTACGCCGTCCACATAGCGCGCGACGCAGTCCACGACGACCATCGCGGGCAGCTCCCCGCCCGTTAAGACATAATCGCCGATGGAGACTTCCTCGTCGATGAACAGGTCGATGGCGCGCTGATCGACGCCCTCATAGTGTCCGCACAAAAGGACGAGATGCTCCTCTTCCACCAGCTCGAATACCTTCTGCTGCGTGAACGTCGCGCCCTTGGGCGAGAGGTAGATCCTGCGCGCCGTGTGACCGGGGTCGACCGCCTCGATCGCGCTGCCGACGGGCTGCGCCATCATGACCATGCCAGCGCCTCCGCCAAAGGGGTAGTCGTCGCACTTTAAGTGCTTATCCTCGGTGTAGTCGCGGATATTGACGATGCTGAGTTCCAGCTTGCCCTCCTTCTGCGCCCTGCCGAGGATACTTGCGGAGAGCGCCGTGAACATTTCGGGAAAGAGGGTGAGAATGGTGATCTTCACAGTACTGCCACCTCGAGATAGCGTTTTTTATTGACGACGATTTTGCCCGCTTTGATGTCCACCGCCGTGACGACGCCGTCCGCGACGGGGAACATGACCTCGCGCGCGCCGTCGTGAAGGGTATAGATGTCGGTTGCCGCCTGCCTGACGTCGGTGAGCGTGCCGAGCGTCTCGCCCTCCTCGGTGACGACGGCGCACCCTAAAAGGTCGGCGACATAGTATCTTCCCTCCTCCGGCGCGGGCGCCTCCGCGCGCGGAACGACGATCTGCTTGCCGCGTAAGAGTTCTGCGGCGTTGCGGTCGGCAACGCCCTTGAGTCCCAGAAAGACCAGCCCCGCGCCCGTGCGCACGGAGATGACTTTATACTCCGTATTGTCCAGAAAGACGCGCGAAAAGTTGTGAAAATCCTCCGCCTCATCCGTGAACGGTTTTACTTTAAGTTCACCACGAATGCCCTGCGGCTTTAAGACCTCTCCGATAATGAGTTTATCCGTCATTTCTGCCTCCGAACAGCGACCATACCGCCTTTCTCACGTTCGCCTGCGTGCGCTCCTTTTCCGCCTCGCTTCTGACGATGACGAGATGTTCCTGCGCACCGAACCGTTCAAACAGTTTGTAGTAGTTTTCGCGGATCTTTTTCTGCTTGTCCGCCGTCTCGTAGCGCTCCGTCTCGCCGCGGCGGGCAACCCTGCGCATGCTCTCCTCGGGCGGGAGATCGAGAAAAACGGTGAGATCGGGACGCAGGAGCTGCATGGCGGGGGTGTTGAGCTGAATGACCCACTCCAGGGGGACAAACCCGCCGTTGTAGGCAAACGAGGAGAGGTAAAACCGATCGCACAATACCGTGACGCCCTCCTCCAGATGTTTGACGATGCCATTGACGCGGTTAGAGATATGATCGAGCCTGTCCGCAGCGAAGAGCGCCGCGATCGCGCGCTCGTCCGTATCGATGCGCCCCGTAAGACAGGAGCGAAGCAGCGCCCCGAATGGGGAATCGGTTGGCTCGTGCGTGAGGATGCAACTGATCCCCCTGCCCTGCAGGAACTTGCCCGCCATCTTCATCTGCGTGGACTTTCCGCTGCCGTCCGTGCCCTCGAATACGATAAATTTTCCTCTGTTCGCCATAATATCTGCATTATACCATTCCAAAGGGAGTTTGTCAATCCGCGAACCGACGCAGCCTTGCTTGCCCCGCGCAAAAGTGCGTCCTTTTATGTAGTTTTACGCATAGAACGGCGCCCGCCGCGCGAAAACCGCGCGGCGGGCGCCGTATCAAATGTCAGATTCAAATTCAATTGCGCGCATCGCCGACGAAGATGACGCCCAACGTGCCGGGACCGCAATGCGAACCGATGACGGGTCCAACAATTTGGCGAACGATCCTGGCTTCGGGACGCTTCTCCAAAATGAGGTCGCGCAGCTTATCCCCCTCTTCGGGACAGTCGGCGTCGACAATATATACCGCGCAGCCGGGGTCGGTCAATTCGGTGATGACTCTGTCTGCGAGCGTGCGGATCGCCTTCTTCCTGCCCGAGATCTTGCCGATGACGGAGAGTTTCCCTTCCGCGTCCACCGTGAGCATGGGCTTGAGTCCTAAGATCGTGCCCGCGACCGCCGCAAGCCCCGAGCACCTGCCGCCGCGCTTTAAGTGCATGAGATCGTCCACCGTAAAGTAGACATGGATCTTTTGGGAGAACTCCTCCAAAAAAGCAAGGATCTCCTGATCCGTCGCGCCCGCCTGCTTGCGCTTTGCCGCTTCCTCCGCCTGAATGCCCGCGCCGAGCGAGATGTTTCTGGTATCAAAGACTGTACACGTCCTCTCCGGAAACTGCTCCTTCAGCTCCTGCAATGCAAGGTTTAAGGACTGAAACGTTCCGCTGAGCTGATGCGAGAAAGAAACATACAGCACGTCCTCGCCCTTTTCAAAATAAGGGGTCAGAATGCGCTTGTAATCCTCCGGATTGAGCGCCTGCGTCTTGGGGATCTCCCCACCGCGCACCGCGTCATAAAACTTTCTGAAATCCGTTTCTTTGCCGAGGTCATAAAAATACTCCTGACCCCCGATATAGTAAGGCATGGAGATATAATCGAGTCCCAGCTCTTCGGCACGCGTATGCCAGAGTTCGCCGTTGGAATCGAAGATCAACACACTCATAGTTGCCTCCGTATGTGATATATTTGTGATAACATTTTACTCCGTCTTTCGGCATTTGTCAACAAAATTGTACAAACCTTTTACTTTGTTAACAATCGAACAGTTTTCCGCGCGCATGGAGCGATGCAATGACGCATTTCTCTTGACAGCCGCCCTGCCTTCTGCTATGATGAGAACATGATACGCACGATGACGCCCGCGGACAGGGCGCTGTTTTATGCAATGTCCGAAGAATTCTATGCTTCCCCTGCCGTCTCTCATGACATTCCGAGCGAAAACCACGCGCGCGCCTTTGACGAGATCCTGCGCGGCGAACTGCTACTGGGTCTCATGTTGCTCGACGGCGACACGCCCGCTGGATTTGCTTTGCTCGCAAAATCTTATTCACGCGAGGCAGGCGGTATCTGCCTGTGGGTGGACGAGGTCTACCTGCGCCCCGCATTTCGCGGCAAGGGACTTGGCAAGGAGCTGCTCTCCTATGCCGAAACGCTGGGTGCAAAACGGCTGCGCCTTGAAGTCGTGCCCGACAACGAACGCGCGATCGGGTTGTATCGCTCGTTCGGCTATACCCCCATGCAATATTGGCAGATGGTCAAAGAACTCTGACGCTTTTTGGGATATCGAAACGCGCCGCGGGCAGTCCGAAAGGGCTGCCCGCGGCGTATTGTTATATGAAAATATAGTTATTTGGTACAAATTTTCAGGGTACGTCCCCTGTTTTTACGACCAAATTATTTCAGCCATGCCGCAAAAGCACGAAACGCAGACGGCAGGGCATAGCGCGCCCTGATCTCCTGCGCCGTCGCCCAAATATAGGCAGGGAGCTCCTCATCCACCTCGATGAGTTTGCCCGTCATGTGCCATTCGACGTGCGTAAAGACGTGCTTGGCGCGCTTTTCGGCAAGCGGCGCGCCATAGTCGGGCGCGGCTCCTTCAAAAAAGGGGAACTGCCAGAGCTTTGCCAGAAGTCCGCCCTCAGGCCGCTGCTCGATGGCGTACCTGTCCTTGCAGCGCAGCACGAGGACGGTCGCCTCCACGATCTTACGCGCGCGCTTCTCCGCGCGCACAGGATAGCGCTCCTCTTCTCCGTTTTGGTGCGCAAGACACAGCGTTTGCCAAGGGCATTTCTCGCAGGACGGCGCGCCGTTCGGAAGGCAGACGATCGCACCCAGCTCCATGAGCGCCTCGCAGAAGTCCGCCGTCTCGGCGGGATACACCTCTTTTAAAAGCGCCGCGTACTCCGATCTGATCGACGGCTCGTCCACGCAACGCCCGTCCGCGTACAGGCGGCTGAGGATGCGCAGCACATTCCCGTCCACTGCGGGCGAAGGAATACCGAGCGCAATAGAACAGACAGCGCCTGCCGTATAGTCCCCGACGCCGGGAAGCGCGCGCACGCCTTCAAACGTCGCCGGAAAACCGTGCTCGGCGATCGCCTTTGCCGCCCTGTGCAGATTGCGCGCGCGGGAGTAGTAGCCCAGCCCTTCCCAGAGCTTTAGGACCTCGTCCTCGCTCGCCGCGGCAAGCGATTGCGCCGTCGGAAAGCGGTCAAGGAACTGCACATACCGCTCGCGCACCGCCTCGACGCGCGTCTGCTGCAGCATGAGTTCGGCGACCAATGCCGTATAGGGCGTGCGGTCATGCCGCCACGGAAGGTCGCGCTTGCAAACGCGGTACCACGCCAACAGGGGTGGTACCGCGCGTCTGATCAGCTCTTGTTCCATTAAAAGAGTCCCGTAATGTTGCCGTGTTCGTCCACGTCGATCTTCTCCGCGGCGGGAACGGGCGGGAGCCCGGGCATCGTGAGGATATTGCCCGTCAGCACGACGACAAATCCCGCACCTGCGGATACCTTGACGTTCCTGACGGTGACGGTGAACCCTTCGGGCGCACCAAGAAGTTTTGCATCGTCCGAGAAGGAATACTGCGTCTTTGCCATACAGACGGGCATCTTGTCAAACCCGAGCGCGGTGAGACGCGCGACCTCCTCTTCTGCCTCCGGCGTGTATTGCACGCCGCTGCCGCCGTAGATACGCCTGACAATGGCATCGATCTTCTCCTTGATGGGACGCGCGGCATCGTAACAGTAGTCAAAATGATTGCGTTGCTCGCACAGGCGCACGACCTCGCGCGCCAAAGCCTCGCCGCCCTTGCCGCCCTCTGCCCAGACGGTGGACAGCACGGTATTGACGCCCAGCTTTTGGCACGCTTCCAGCACGCATGCGATCTCCGCGTCCGTGTCCGTCGGGAAGCGGTTGAGCGCGACGACCGTGGGCAGTCCGTAGACATTCTTCATGTTGCCGACGTGGCGCAGCAGGTTGGGAAGTCCCTTTCGGAGCGCCTCTAAATTCTCCGCGGCAAGGTCGGTCTTTTCGACGCCGCCGTGCATCTTGAGCGCGCGGACGGTCGCGACCACCACGCAGGCAGAAGGCTTCAGCCCCGCAACGCGGCACTTGATATCGAGGAATTTCTCCGCGCCCAGATCTGCGCCGAACCCTGCCTCCGTGACGACGTAATCGCCCAGTTTGAGCGCGGTGCGCGTCGCGACGACGGAGTTGCAACCGTGCGCGATGTTCGCGAACGGTCCGCCGTGCACGATCGCGGGCGTGCCCTCGAGCGTCTGCACGAGATTGGGTTTCATTGCGTCCTTGAGGAGCGCGCACATCGCGCCCGCCGCCTTGAGATCGCCCGCCGTGACGGGCTCGCCCTCTGTATTATACCCGACGACGATGCGGGAAAGGCGCGCCTTTAAGTCGGAGAGCGACGTGGCAAGACACAAGATCGCCATGACCTCGCTCGCAACGGTGATATCGAAGCCGTCCCTGCGCGGGACGCCGTTCTTGCCGCCGCCCAGTCCGTCCTGAATGAAGCGAAGCTGCCGATCGTTCATATCCACGCACCGCTTCCAGGTGATGCGGTCTTTGTCGATACCCAGCGCGTTGCCCTGGAAGATATGATTGTCCAGCATAGCTGCGAGCAGGTTGTTCGCCGCGCCGATCGCGTGCATATCGCCCGTGAAATGCAGATTGATCTCCTCCATGGGAACGACCTGCGCATATCCGCCGCCCGCGGCGCCGCCCTTGACGCCGAACACAGGTCCCAGAGAAGGCTCGCGCAGCGCGACGACGACCGACTTTCCGATGCGCTTCATGCCGTCGGCAAGCCCGATGGTCGTGGTGGTCTTGCCCTCGCCTGCGGGCGTGGGCGTGATGGCGGTGACAAGGATGAGCTTACCGTCCGCACGGCTGCGCGCCATGACGGAGGGTGCGATCTTCGCCTTGTACTTGCCGTACTGCTCGATCTCGTCCTCGGAAAGCCCCGCGGACGCCGCAATCTCTGAAATTGGCTGTAACTTCGCGCTCTGCGCGATCTCGATATCGGATAACATAAATTACCTCTCAATGTTCACGCGAATCTTTTTGCAAAGGCAAAAATATTCGCCGTGATTTTTAGAGAAAACGCCGCCGCGACAAGACTACGGCTCGTTTTCTCTCTGCGCAGGGATTTTAAGGGCTCACAATTTAGCCCCTGCGCATTCACTCTTTCCCCAAAGCGCTCCCGCGCAAATTGGGGCGGAAAAGGCATAACAAGTGAAGCCTTTTCCCGCAATTGATAGCAAGGGCGCAGAAACCGCCCTTTGCTAAAATTATGCCGCAAGCAGGGGTCTTGTCGACGCAAGGAAAACGTCGCCTGCGGTCACGGTTTTTGACGGCTATGTCAAAAACCGCAGTTCACGGCGTGCGCACGCCATACTATGGCGATGCGCATATCGCGCCGTTCACCCCTGCGCCAGCGGTACTCAATTTGTCGCTTGCGACCTCAGCGGGTGAATGCGCGGAGGCTATTTTGTTGCTATCTCCGCGCAGAGGGCGAATGTGTGCGTCATGCAGACAGCCGCGGTGCGGCTTCTGCGCACGCATGAGCTTGGCGATTTTGCATTTGCAACGCAAAATCGCTGACCGAAGCACAAGTATCCACTTGTGCAAGAAAGTGCCCTCAAAATCGGAAGATTTTCTCCCGTCAGTTCGGGAGAAAATCTCCGAGATTACTTAAAATATCTCACCGCGCTCTCGAACAGCTTCATGTCGTACGCGCCGGGAACGTTCTTGTACAGCCCATC